>CAZAPN010000005.1:21152-27841 GCA_964487145.1 uncultured Planctomycetales bacterium
CGAGCTTCCCGATCCGTTCGAGAATATGGGCGCGCAGATGGTCAAGGAAGTCGCTGAAAAAACGTCCGACAATGCCGGCGACGGCACCACAACCGCTACCATTTTAGCTGAAGCGATTTATCGCGAAGGATTAAAGAACGTGACCGCAGGAGCCAATCCCATGGCGTTAAAGCGCGGGATTGATGCGGCGGTGGAAGTCGTGATTGCCGAGATCAAGAGCTTATCGAAAAAGATTGATAATAAAAACACCAAAGAAGTGGAGCAGGTTGCGACCATTTCAGCCAACAATGATAATTCCATAGGAAAAATCATCGCGGAAGCCATTGATAAAGTCGGCAAAGATGGTGTCATTACGGTTGAAGAAGGAAAGTCCTTAGCAACCGAGATGAAGGTGGTCGAAGGGATGCAGTTTGATCAGGGATATCTTTCTCCGTATTTCTCTACAAATATGGAAAAAATGGAATGCGAATTGGATGATCCTTTCATTCTTATTTATGAAAAGAAAATCTCCAATATCAAAGATATTCTTCCTTTGCTCGAGAAAATCGCAAAAAGTGGTAGACCACTTTTGATTATCTGCGAAGAAGTGGAAGGGGAAGCCCTCGCCACCTTAGTCGTGAATAAAATTCGCGGAACATTGTCTTGTGCTGCGGTGAAAGCTCCGGGATATGGTGATCGACGGAAAGCCATGTTGGGCGATATTGCGGTTTTAACAGGCGGCAATGCGATTACGGAAGATCTCGGCCGTAAATTGGAAGACCTTCAATTAAATGATTTAGGTCGGGCTAAGAAAGTTAAAATCGACAAAGAAAATACCACGATCGTTGAAGGGGCTGGTAAAACAGCGGATATCAATGGCCGTATTGCCCAAATCAAAAGAGAGATGGATTCGACCGATTCTTCTTATGATAAGGAAAAATTACAAGAACGGTTAGCCAAGTTGTCCGGCGGAGTTGCCATCATCAATGTGGGCGCGGCAACAGAATCCGAAATGAAAGAGAAAAAAGCCAGAGTGGAAGATGCCCTTCATGCGACCCGTGCTGCGGTTGAAGAAGGAATCGTTCCTGGTGGCGGAGTTGCTCTGCTCAGAACCCTTCCGGCTTTAATGAAAGCAAAACTCAAGGGTGACGAAAAAACTGGTCTAGAAATTATTTTGCGTGCTTTGGAAGAACCAGTTCGTCAGTTGACGTTAAATGCGGGTCTCGAAGGTTCGGTGGTTGTTCAAAGGTTAAAAACCGAAGCAACGAATATTGGATATGACATCAATCGTGACGATTATGTGGACATGATTCAAGCGGGGATTATTGATCCGGCGAAAGTCACGCGGATGGCTCTTCAAAATGCCGCTAGCATTGCTGGATTGTTATTAACGACAGAAACGTTAATTACGGATATTCCTGAGAAGGATAAACCTCAGATGCCACCAATGCCGCCCGGAGGAATGGGTGGAGGGATGTATTAATCCGTAGAGGTTAATCAGGAGATAAAGTAAGGAGTGTTCTTCAGGGGCTCTGCCCCCGCCGTCAGGCGGGGGCAGAGCCCCTGATCATTTACCGGCCCTACAGATTTTGAGCAATCTTTTGAGAAATTTTCTTGTAATCATTTTAAAGAAGCATACAATGTTACCAGAAATCATTTGACGATACCCTTCAAAGGAGGAAAGACCCCCATGACGATAGGCCAGTTAATTTCAAACGGCGGTGTGACGATCTATATTCTTCTTATTTGTTCAGTCATTTCTTTAACCATCATTATTGAGCGTTATATTTGTTATCGTCTGAGGTCCCGGGTTAAACGTAAAGATTTTATGATACAAATCGCCAAGGAAATCGAAAAAGCAAACATCAAAAGAGCTATTGAAATTTGTAAAAATACGGATACCCCATTTTCGAATGTCGTTTATGCGGGTCTGAACCTCAGGGATCACGCCGAAGTCTTAATCTCCAATACTATGGAGCGAGCCATCACCGTTGAAATCACAAAATTAGAACGGCACATTAGCGTGGTTGGGACCATTGGAAGTACGGCTGTTTACATCGGTCTTTTTGGCACCGTCCTAGGGATTATGCGCGCCTTCCGTGATATTTCAGCAACGGGAGTCGGCGGGATTGCGGTTGTTATTAACGGGATTTCTGAGGCCTTGGTTTGTACCGCGGCCGGATTGGCTGTGGCTGTCCCCGCTGTTATTGCTTACAATTATTTTGTAAAAAAGGTGGATAATTTTATCACGGACATGGAACTTTGCGCTTCCGAAACCATGGATTTAATCACCTATAAATAGTCATGCATTATCGCAAAAGAAGAGAAAAAGTGTTTTCCGAAATCAATATTACGCCTTTCACGGATGTTATTTTGGTTTTGTTGGTTATTTTCATGATTACAACGCCACTCTTGTCGCAGGCGAGCATCAAAATCAAACTTCCCGAAGCGACAAACACCAACCCCATAAAAACCCCCATGCAAGTAACCATTGCTGTGACAGATGAGGGGCTTGTCTATATCAATAAGGATTTGGTTACCCGTAAAGAGCTGAAAAACAAGATCCAATCGCTTCATAAAAAGAATCCTCATATGAGTGTCCTTTTATGTTCTGATAAATTAACCCGTTTTAAGGATATTGTTGGGATTATTGATGTTTTAGCTGAACTAAAAATCACACGCCTCGATATTGCGGCCAATCCTGAACAGAAATGATGGTCTTCTTTTAACTGAGTTAGCCCCATTTTTTTCGTTTTTAACAACAATCTCCTCCAATAAAGGTATTGACATTATATCCTAAACTAACTATATTATAAGCTTATAATAGAACCCAAAAAGCATCTTTTAAGGAGGTTTTTAAGACTATGGCTGAATGGATAGGGATAGGAAGACGTGCGAGACGTTGTTATGGTTTTGATGATGTCGCTTTAGTTCCTGGCATGAAGACGGTTAATCCCAATGAAGTCGATGTTAGTTGGAGTATCGGGGGAATAAAATTCAAAATTCCTTTTCTAGCCGCTGGCATGGATGGGGTTGTGGATGTTAAATTTGCTGTTGCTATGGGAAAGCTGGATGGGATCGCGGTTTTGAACCTTGATGGGGTTCAAACCCGTTATGACAACCCTTCGGAAGTTCTTGACCGTATCGCCTCAGCAACCCCCGAAGAAGCGACCCGCTTAGTTCAAAGTGTTTATCTCCAGCCCATTAAGGAGAAGTTGATCGCCAAAAGAGTTGCTGAAATCAAATCTCATAAAGTTCCTGCGGTCGTCAGTTGTATTCCCCAGAATGCCAAACGTTTTAGCGAAATCGCCGAGGACGCCGGTTGTGATATCTTTGTCGTTCAATCGACGGTTGCAACCGTTAAGCACGTGGCGACAGAATATAAAGTTCTTGATTTAGAAAAATTTTGTAAAAATTTAAAAATACCCGTCATTATCGGAAATTGTGTCACCTATGAAGTCGCTTTACAGCTCCTCGAAGTTGGCGCGGCTGGACTTTTGATTGGCGTCGGGCCGGGAGCCGCCTGTACAACTCGCGGAGTTTTAGGCATTGGGGTCCCTCAGATCACCTCAACGGTTGATACGGCCGCTGCACGAGATTATTATTTTAAACGTACGGGTAAGTATATCCCGATTATCACCGATGGTGGCATGCGCATCGGTGGTGAAATTTGTAAGGCGTTCGCCGCCGGCAGCGATGCGGTGATGGTCGGTTCCGCATTTGCTAAAGCCAAAGAAGCCCCGGGCCGTGGTTATCATTGGGGGATGGCGACGTCCCATGCCAATTTGCCCCGAGGAACCCGTATTCGTGTGGGGACGACAGGAAGTGTAAAAGAGATTCTTTTTGGTCCGGCCCAGGTCGACGATGGTTCTCAAAATCTTGTTGGGGCTTTAAGAACTTCGATGGGGTCATTAGGCGCTTCCAGTATTAAAGAAATGCATGATGTGGAAATTATCATTGCCCCGTCCATTCAAACGGAAGGGAAGATTTTTCAGGTAGGACAAAGAGTTGGTATGGGAAAATAAAAGGATAGGGTGACAAGAATGCCGAGAAAGAAAATGCCGAAGAAAAGCCAGAAAAAAGTTCTTAAAAAGAAAACTTTTAAACCTTTCAAGCACAAGGTCAACCGAAGATTTATGGGAAGACCTTTGAAAGTTAGGCTTAAGAATTTTGCTAATCTCACCCGGTCAGAAAATATCGTCAGAAAAAGTCGTGTCAAAGATGTGATCCTCATCCTGGATTTTGGATCCCAATATACCCAGTTGATTGCCCGCCGCATTCGGGAAAATAAAGTTTTTAGCCGAATCGTTCCGTATAATATCTCCGTAGAGGAAATCAAAAATTTAGGAGCCAAGGGCCTTGTTTTATCTGGTGGTCCTATGAGTGCTTATGATAAGGGCGCCCCTTTACCGAACAAGGATATTTTTAAATTGGGTTTACCCATTTTGGGGATTTGCTATGGTATGCAAGCTATCGCCGAAATGATGGGGGGAGCTGTCAAGAAGACTTCGGAACGGGAATATGGCCGGGCCGAACTTTTCCTGGACATGAATAAAGATCTGTTTTTTAGTCTTCCGAGTAATTTGACCTGCTGGATGAGCCATGGGGATGAGATTAAAAAGTTACCCCCGGGATTCATGGCGATTGCGCATACCTTAAATACGCCGATCGCGGCATTTGCCAATCGGACCAAAAAGATTTACGGTGTTCAGTTTCACCCGGAAGTCATTCATACCCAGAGGGGAACGCAGATCTTGGGAAATTTTCTGTTCCAGATTTGCGGATGTCTTCCGCGTTGGACCATGGATAAATTCATTCATGAAACGGTCAATCAGATTCAAGATACCGTCGGCAAAAAACATGTCGTCTGTGGCATTAGCGGGGGGGTCGATTCTTCGGTGACGGCGATGCTGATTCACAAGGCCATCGGTAATCGATTGCACGGAATTTTAGTGGATAACGGTGTCTTGCGGAAGAATGAAGTGGCGAGTGTTCAGCGGATTTTTAAGGGCTTAAAAATGGACTTGCGTTGTATCGATGCCACCAACCGTTTTCTTTCCCGTCTCAAAAATATCGCGGACCCTGAGCAAAAGCGAAAAATTATCGGTGATGAGTTTATCAAGGTTTTCGAAGAGGCTGCGAAGAAAATCAAAAAAGCTGATTTTTTGGGACAAGGGACACTTTATCCTGACGTGATCGAATCGTCTTCTCCGGTTGGAGGGCCATCCGCGACGATTAAATCTCACCATAATGTCGGGGGGCTTCCCAAAAATTTAAGATTTAAACTCGTAGAGCCTTTACGGGATCTTTTTAAAGATGAAGTGAGAATCATCGGAAAACATTTAGGGCTTCCGGACAGTGTGTTGCAGCGTCAGCCTTTTCCGGGGCCTGGCCTCGCCATCCGCGTAATAGGCGAAGTGACTCCGGAACGGTTGGAAATTTTACGTGAAGCGGATGAACGGGTCCTGGATGAAATTAAAAAAGCAGGGCTTTATACAGAAGTGTGGCAGTCTTTTGCCGTCCTCTTACCGATTAAAACGGTCGGTGTGATGGGGGATAAAAGAACATATGAGAATGTGATTGCCATTCGTTGTGTCACCAGCGCCGACGGAATGACCGCGGACTGGGTGAAATTGCCGCATGATTTGTTAGAAAAAATTTCTGCCCGTATCATCAATGAGGTCGCCGGGGTGAACCGCGTGGTCTATGACGTGAGTTCTAAACCCCCGTCAACCATTGAGTGGGAATAAAGGGATTTTTAAAATTTTTTACGCCTTTGATGGCGCGTTGATAGATTAATCAAGATTTACCCTCTTTTAGTCCAAATGCAATATCACTCGGATTTTGTCCACCTCCATGTGCATACGCAATACAGTCTCCTCGACGGTGCCTGCCGGATTTCCGAATTAGTTCAAAAAGCTGCCGAATATAAAATGCCCGCATTGGCCATGACCGATCATGGCAATATTTTCGGGACCATTGATTTTTATCAGATGGCGAGGAAGGCCGGTGTTAAACCAATTATTGGTTGCGAGGCTTACGTCGCCACAGGAAGCCGTTTTGACAAAACTGTCCAGCGGGGCAATACGAGTAATCATCTCATTCTTTTGGTGAAAGATGAGGAGGGATACCGTAATCTCATCAAACTGGTTTCCACCGGGTATCTTGAAGGGTTTTATTATCGGCCCCGGATGGACAAAGAGGTTTTGCAGAAATATTCGAAAGGATTGATGGCTTCTTCCGCGTGCCTACGCGGAGAAATTGCTTCTCATCTCATGGACGGCCGTGTGGATAAGGCCATGAAATCAGCGGATGATCTTCAACAGATTTTTGGCCGAGGGAATTTTTATCTGGAACTGATGGAGAATGGGATCCCTGAACAAAAAGGGGTTAACGAAGCGCTATTAAAAATTTCCAAAGATCTGAATATCCCGTTGGTCGCGACCAATGACGTTCATTATCTAGAGTCTACCCAGTCAAAAGCCCACGAGGCTTTGTTGTGTATTCAAACACAAACGACCTTGAATGATCCCGACCGGATGCGTTTGCGGGCAGAGACTTTTTATTTTAAAACTGCCGAAGAGATGAAAGCGCTTTTTGCCTACGCTCCCGAAGCTATTAAAAATACCCTTACGATTGCCGAACAGTGTAATCTTGAATTAGATTTTGATAAAATTCATCTGCCCCGATTTGAACCGCCTGTGGGGAAA
>CAZAPN010000006.1:0-25019 GCA_964487145.1 uncultured Planctomycetales bacterium
CAAACATTTTTCAAAACAAAATTATCATACATTGCTGTTGTCAGATCCTTAACATCATTGACAATATCTTGTCCTTCTTTACTGTTAGGATTTCCACCGGAAGCTTTAATGGCCTCTATGGCTGCAACCTGGCCAAGCGCAGCCGCAAGTTCCTTGCCTAAATTATTTTGAAAATCATAGGCCAGCATCTCACCTAAATTCATGGCCCGGGTCTCCATAACAGGAGCACCAGTCTTCTGATCGTAAACAGGTCCATTCTCATCGACTTTTTGTTCATCACTCTCCGTCTTATACCCCATCGCCAATCGGACATCGGTCCCTAAAACGTTGTCTAACGCAAACATTACCCCGATATTTGCTGCGGAAGCCAGCCTGTTAGAAACAAGCCCTGATATCAAATTCTTATACTCTGTGTCAAGGTGGTCTCCAAAAGTTCTTTCAACACCTATTCTGACGTAATCTTTAATAAAGGAATAGGCTAACGCTCCGCCAACAACATTGGTTAAATTTCCCAAAAGTTTATTCCCATCAACCCCTAAGCCTAAAATTCCCTTGGCCTTGCTTGCGTCTTTCGCAATGTCTGTTGGCTTATCAACCTTTGAGGCATTAATAACCTGTGCCGCGGTTATGGCATAAAACGAAACTTGGGTAATAATCCGAGCGGTTTTGACATCCCACCATCCATTATAAATCGCGGCTTCATTGATGGCCTCCAATAACTTTTGAAGACTCAGATAAATCGCATCTTTAGGATTCGTGAAAATCTTAACGGCATCTTGAATCCCACCAGCAATGACTTGGGTGTTTGTAAATCCAGGCAAATCATCAAAACGGCTGTGCCATTTGGACCCCCAAACAAAGGCTTTCATTGAGTCCGAAACAAGCTCAACATTTTGAACGCCATCAAGTTTTGACGCTAAAACAAAACCTGTAAATTGTTTAGTAAAATCCTCTTTGGACATAAATCTGGCTTGTCCAATATCCGCATAATAAACATTCTTTTCATCTTGGCTCACAACCAAGACAAAATGTTCATCTTCAAGGCTGGCTAGAAAAGGTGTCGGAATGCTTAAAACTTGGTCTGTGGCTATTTTTGCGGCTTTTAATTCAAGCCCATAAGCGGCCGCAACTTTATGAATGGCATAAAGAGAAGTTTTTAATTTCGGCTCACCTGGCTGAATAATATTGTTTAAAATATCCACTAAAAGAGTAATCACGGAAAGCTCTTCAGCCGCGACATCAATATCTTGACTCCCCAATAAATCCCGCAAAGCATAAACACCGCAGTTTAAGGGATGCACCCCCGGCTCTCTTAACCATTCATAAATTTCTCCAATCTTGTTGTTCGTAAAGAAAATATTCGATTTGATAAGAATGTTGCGGTCATTTAAATCTGGATCAGAAAAGGTATTATTAGGAAGCTTAAGGCTGATCTGCGGATTTTCCTTGTACGCAATCTGACTAAGAATATTTTCCACATTGGCCGCAATCTGCGCAGAAACTTGCTGGGTCTTGGGAGCGCCTGGGTCCACATAATGAGCGGCCTGTTGCTTCCAAAGGACCCCGGGATTATAATTCAGGGCCCAGCTGATTTGCTCCGGACCAAAAGTCAAGATGACAACCCAGGCCACGATTTTTATCCATCGCTTAAATGAACTGTGGAACGTGGGATGCTCCTCAGTGTTTTTATCTAACGATGATTGACCAGAAAGCGTGTTTGCATTTTGAGTATGGTTTTGCGTGTTGGAATGCACACTGTCAGGGTGCACGGAAATAGGATTGCTGGAGGGATTTTCATCAGGGTTTATGCCCACAGGAGAAAGCCGCAAAAAAGAAATTGGACCGAAATTTGATTGGCCACGGAAAAACAAGATACGGAAAATAAGAAGAGAAACCTTTGATAAGTAATCTATAAGATTACTTAAAGGGGTGAGAAAACTAAATCTCTTTTTGAGTTCTTGGTTCAATTCCTCTCTCCGTGGCTTTCCCTGTTTTACAACTGGGCTGCTCCCTTTCGGGAGCTAATCTTTCCGTGATCAGCGGAAAGAAAAAAGGCTATGAGGTATCCCCATAGCCTAGAAATTTCACTTCAGAATTTTTTTGAGATTTCTTTTCATTTTCCGTGGCTTTCTCCGTTTTTTACTTCGTTCAGAATTTTATTCGGAGCATTTTTTTATCAACCCTGACACTAAAAATATATCATATTATATATAATATTGCAAAAAATTGTTTTAACGTAAAACCTTGTGCAACAATAGTTTATATTCCTACTAAAAAATTTATTTGAAAATAAAAAATTTTTAAAAGTTTTTGGATTAGTATGTGATAAAATTGCAGATTTTGTGCGTGAGATCGACGGAGAAATCAATTATTAAGAAAAGTGATAAAAAAGCAGGGGGATTTTGGGATTTCAATTAAGACATAAAATAAGTGGAATTTTATTAAATATTTTCTCTTACATAAATTATTAGGTAAAAGCTGATTATTTAGGATTTCGCTAAATTTCGCGTTAATTAGGAAATTCTAAGAAAAAATTGATTAATACATTTTCAATACGGAAAATTAGAATGGACAATGTTTTGTATGGCAAATATTCGGCTTCAGAGTGGACAAAAACACGTGTCCATTCTGATTATCTTGAACCTCCAAGCATGGAAGAACCAACGGCGCTGACCGTGCCTGATTTCATAAAATCGAGTAAAACAGGGGCAACAACGAGGATACCGACAACAGGAAAGATAAACAACATAAGAGGGATAAGCATTTTTAAGGGGGCTTTAAGGGCAACCTGCTCTCCCCTGCGATAGCGGGAAGCCCGCATATCTTCTGAAAGAATGTTCAAGGCCTCAGCAACAGAGGTCCCCATTCTATCGGCTTGAATAAGAGTTCTGGTAAAAGTGGACAAATCTGGAATCTCATACTTCTTTGCCATGTCAGACAAGGCTTCGCGCCTGGGCTTTCCGACATTAATCTCCTGCATAATTAATTTGAGCTCGCTGGTCAAAACCGTGGGCTTAGATTTCTCAACGACCCATTTCATGGCTAACATAAAATCTAACCCTGCATTGACACACAAGCCCAACAAATCGACCGTATCAGGCAACTGCCGAATAATGCTATTTTTAATCTTTTTAATTTTGCTCTTTAACCAAAATTCCGGAAACATATATCCCATCACAATACATCCCGCGAAATAAAAGAAGACAAGATCCGGTTTAACATTGGGATAAAATAAAATCAGCAATCCTCCAATCAAAATTTCTTTAATAAATAAAAACTCTTCCGGAGACCAATCTAGCTGTGCGGTGGCAAGGTCTTTGGCCAAACGCTCTCCCAAAGGCCCGGCTGTTAAAGGTCTATTAAAAAAAGCGAATTTGTGCAGCAGGGATCTCTTTTTCTTTTGGGCGGGAGAAAACATTTCAAGATCATCCGCTGATGACGGGGCCAGAAGCTTGAGCCTCATAGCCTCATCTTCTTTAAAAAAGAATAATCCCAAAATAAGGATGACAATACTACCGAAAATAGATAAAAAAATGACTCCGACCATTTGGTTCCCCTTGAGTGCCTCTCGTCACTTATGTTGCGCATCCCCCCCTCGCCGCAAAACCGGCTCGGGGTTAATTCGCGCTCTGACTTACACTTTCTTTCGGTTGCTTTAGTCATGCGCATTACCCCTCGCCACAAAACCGGCTCGGGGTTAATTCGCGCTCTGACTTACACTCCCTTAGGGTCGTGTAAGTCAGGCGCTCATTAAAAATCCTTAAAACTGCTGATTTTCCAAATAATAAAAATGCCTATTAGCTCAGAAAAAACGGCATAAGTTAAAAGCATCCGGCCAATCTCCTGATTCAACATGGCCTCAAAATATCTTGGATTAGTGCTCAAAACAATAAAAGCAAAAGCAAGAGGCAAAACAGACATGACAAACCCCTGGATTTTACCCTGAAGCGTCAAATTGCTTAAATTTTGCATTAATTTCCGGTGTTCACGGATGGTCGTCACGATCCGCGAAAAAATAAAAGGTAAATTTCCACCGGTCTCGCGAGCCAAAAGAATCGTCGTAATCACCTGCTGAAGAGGGATGGAAGGGACCCTTTCATGAAGATGAGCAAACGAGTCTTCGAGAGAAACACCCATTTTATTTTCCCCTAAAAGAATACCAAATTCCTGGTTTACGGGTTCGGGCATTTCCTCAACAACAACCTCCATGGCCTGAATCAAGCTTAACCCCCCCTTCAAGGAGCTTGACATAATCATGATTGTATCAATAAGCTGGTCTTCAAACTTATTGCGACGTTTTTGTTCTAAAATCCCGATCAAAAAACCAGGGACAACAATTCCAGCGGTAAGGCCAATCAAAAATCCGACAACTTTTAACTCGGGGGGAGAAAACACATAAGCGATTCCCGCAAAGAAAAAAGCCGATAAAGGATAAATGAAATATACCTTCTGGCGTTGGGGCCGCATAAACATGCGGTCCATTTTTTCCTCAAGATCTCGTGAACGCTTCAGATTTAAGTCAATGACGCGATCTGCCGCGGGAGGGAGAAAAATATATGCAAACAAGAAAATAGATCCAAAAAATAATAGAATAATAATGGATAACATATTTTAGAAAATTAAAAACCTTTACGAAAATATCCTTGAAACAAAAATTTCTCTTTTAAAAAGCCCTTTATCAACAGCCTAATAGCTGGGCTCTTCTTGTCCCTCACAAACCCTGCTGCGGCAAGCAATCGCCGCTGACTCAAAGGCCTCTAATTGGCATCGATGATAATATTCAACGGCCTGGGAAGAACAATTCCTTTTGTATATTCGATCATATTCCCTTTTAAAACAAGTGGCTTCATACCAAACGCCCTCGTAATAACCACATTCTACGGTCTTTTTGGGATCATATTGTTTCTGAAGACCAAAGGTGTCGGCGGCTGTTTTCCAACGGCTGGCCATAATCCGAGGCAACATATAGGCCATGCTTGTAAACACGGCCATCAAAACCAAAACAACCACAATATATTCCAAAGTGGCAATCCCTTGATTCCGAAAAAAAATAGCTGATTTAAATTTCATGTTAAAATGTTTCTCCACAGGGGGCAAACTTAACCATAAATCCACTGTGAGGGGAAACCTCGCTTCCCCACCGATTAAATAGATAGTCGATAATGTTCGTATGATAGAAATACTCGGCGCATGTTTCACTCTTGATTCCTGTCGGCAAAAGTTGGTTCACAATCGCCTCACAACCAGGAGGATCCGCGGGGTGATCCAGCGAAGCGCCATTCCAACCATTCAAAATAAAAGCTCCGTCGCCAGCATCCGATCCATCGGCATCACAGACATTCTCCAATTGCTGAATTATCAAAGGTAAATTCGACAAAGAAGGGCGTCCGGTAACAAAATTCCATATTTTCATACCATTAGCAAAAGTGAGCCCCCTGGAAATTCTTGGCTCATCCCAACGAATAACACGAGACTTAACAGTCCCCCCTTTAAAACATTTAGTCCTGTCCCTCCAATCTTCCTCCGAAGAACAGCCGGGCTTCCTATCATAATCGACCAAAGAAAAATAAGTCGTAGTCTTCGCCCAATTCTGACTTACCATGACTTCGGGAACATTTGGTTCCACGCTCCCCGGCCTACCGCAGTTCCCATGACAACGGAGAGGACCTCGCGCCTCCGATTTAACAATGTGCCACCGGCCGGAATCTTTATCCTTCCACCCATAAATTGCTTTATCCCCTAAAGCCGGAGGCGCCGTGTCGTTAAGATGTTGCCATTGGGGCTTCAAAATATCATTAACCCTTGTTAAAAATTCGGTTAATTTATCAATATCTCTTTGTAATTCGTTCGCTAGAACATCAATGTCATCATAAAGGCCCTTGAGAAAATCTGAACGAAAATCAAATTTTTCCCGATCATTGTCGCTTAAATTGATCGGCCGATAGGGAGGATTGAACAAAAAAGGATCTTGTGAAGCGGTAGACCACCAATCAAGACAATTAATGACGCGAGGAATCGTTACCCGATTAATTCCCCAATCCGTATAATTTTCATCACCCAAAAGAAAGCTCGGATTATCAGGGCTTGCCACAGTCTGAACAAGGGCCCCCGATGGATCAGAAAGAGGAGAACACATATAAGGAAGCATAGGGTTGGTTAAATGATTAATATCCAAAGAACACCCATTAACATAGGGGGGGTATTGTTGACGAGCAGGGATTGTATAAGAAATCATCCTATCTAAATTGTATATAGCATAATCAGAGTAACACTGATTATTGGCAGTAGGATTCCCTGCCCACCCCGGATAAACAAGGGCTCTTCTTTCATAACATTTCGTTCCATCGCAGCCCGGATCATATTCTGTTGTTCTCCAAGCCAACAAAACCTCCCTTATTCTTGTCAAGGTACAAGCCCATTGGGTCAAATTTCCGCCAGCCTGACCACAAACTGAACGAGTTGAATCATAAGCAATCCACGCTTTTGCTTCGGGATACCATTGCTTCATTGTCGATGCTAAAACCAATTTGTCCGAATCCAAGGTGTCCTGTGCCCATTTTATAAAAGCATTCAAATTGTAAACAATGTCGTCCAATGGGTCATCGTGCCAGTTTTTAGGGGGGGTTGCAGGAAAAGAATCAGTCGCAGGGGTTGAGATATCCCCATCGAAACCAGAGATCGAACAACTGCCGTCATTGGTTGGGCTATCACAATCACAAATATAATAATCCCCGCAATGTGTTGATTCTTTTATTGGTGGACCTTGCTTATCATCGGCTAAACTATAATCTGTGCACTGCGAAGGACAATCTTCCGGACAGTTTTTCCCTGGACATTTTTCATCATAAGGATATCGAAACGAACAAAATCGATCAGCGCCTTTTTTCCATAGCCCTTGAGGAAGCCCGGATGAATTGAAAGAACACATGTTTTCTAAAAGGATTTCACTCGCATTTCTTACGGCATCCATCCTTGTATTGTCAACCTGCCCTGGAGAAACATTGGTAACACAACAGCTTAGACCGCTACATGAATTTGGCAAATCCAGATGCTCCTTTTCACCTGGAGGAGGAGTGTTTTTCACATTAAAATTCCTACAAGCCGTTGAATAACTATTATCGCACCAATAGCACCACTCAGGATTGAGTCGAATATTGCTATCAGAAACCTGGTCAAGCTCAACGCGTGATAGTTGCCATAGAACCCGAAACAATTTCCCGCGAGAATCTTCGCTACGAAAGAATCCGGGCAAATTCGAATTTATTAAAACCGGCGGGTCAACAGAGTTACATCGATATCGCAAAGAATCACAGATCGGAGGATACGTATCAACGGTTTGCGGGTGAGTTAAATCTGGATTAGGATGATAATCTCCGATTAAAGAAATATTTTCATCGTCATGCCCCAGCCGTTCTTTAAAAGAAGAAAACCGGGGGGCGCTATACCCTGGGGTTCCAGGGGAAGCCTCGTTGATATAATCCTCATAATATGGGTCGTAGACACATTTTCGACCATCCGGTGGATTAGCCGCTGTGTCTGGGCACTTACGACAACTTTCGGTAATGCTGCTTGAGGCATATACCACAGAGCCCAAACAATCCGGGTTACAATAAGCTGGTGGCACATTGCCGACGCAAGGGGCAGTTTCTGACCAATTACAACAAGGATGATCCAGGGGCTTAATCCCAAAAGTACGTCTAGGGTTTACAGATCCGTCGATTATTGGAAACCAAGAACTGCATCCTGCCGAATTTCTTAATGGCTCGGTCGGGAACTGATAGCTCGGGGTGGTCTCGCTACAACAAACATGGGTTGGAGCCTGATCGCAAGAGACAGGGTCCCAAATTCCCCAGTCATCCTGCTCAAAGGTCAGGTTTCCCGTGCAATCTTGCCCAGATTGTTTCCAATATCCTCTATATAAAAATTGCCCTAATTCTTCGAGAAACTTCTGTATCTCACAACTATCTGCTATGCGAGGGGCTGCATTTTGCATCCTTTTTTTCACATAATAATAAGAAAAACGCCCCGTTTTATCATTATCGAGATCCGTATATCCGTCATTATCTAAGTCCCAAACATCAACAACCGCGGTCGAATCCGTAACAGATGACTGCAATCCCTGCATTATACCACGCTCCAAAAACTGATCTTCAACCGCCATAGCAGCGAACATTTTGTTAAGAAGCCCGACAACCGCTGGTTGTGTAACGGTCGCGCTGAATATACTCGTAAAAGCCATAATACCTGCCGCGACCCAAAGCCCTGCCGTAATAGGGGCTGCAACGGGCAGAATGAGAGCTGCTGCAACCAAAAGAACCATTGTAATTAATGCTCTTAAAACACTGGTCCTCTTTTCTGATGTCAAGTCCAGCGGGGAATCTAGTTGAGTTTTCCAAACGCTCTGTGCATAGCTGGCCCAATAAGATCCCATTAAGCTTGCACTGGTATTGGAAGCAACCAATGTCTGATTCTTTTCAATCGCGATTTTACCAAGATTGAGAGTAACCGCCATGAAGATTAAGGCAATGGCCGAGAGTAAAATCAAAATTAAAGCAACTTGCCCTTTTCGATGAGTCAAAGAGAAAGTATGCGATTTTCTATAATTTTTTGGATTAAGGATCATATGATTAAATTTTTTCCGTAAAATCAATTCTTTAATTTGATGTTGTCCTACCAATCTTAAAAATTACCATCCCCGAAAAACAAAATTCATGTCTCGAGGCGTATAAAACTCCAAACTCACCTGAGATAACGGCGTCGGTTGATGCAAGTGTTCTGAATAACCATCCAAAACCGGTGTCAGCAAAACCCCTTCATGCGCGATTCTTCTTTCGGCCATGCTTAATCCCGCCCAACGAAAGATCATAACCGACCCATAAATCAACAACAGAATCGCGATCATACAAAAAGCAAATTCCAGGCTCACTTGGGCTTTATCACATTTCTTCTTCATCATTTTTAGTCTGAGTTTATAAAACGTCGCTGGGACCCCTATGGCAGCCCATCGGCATTAATATTGGTAATCCACTTTCTCCCGCGCTTCTCTTCCACATTACTTCGTATATAAAGTATCTTTGTTTTCTGGTCGAAACAATTCCTAGAAATTGTCTCAGGAGTAAAGCAGGGGCCCTCACCCGCAGTCGATTGGCAAATCTGATAACCGCACCGTTTTCCATTACAATCATAGGTATACTTTCGGGGATCATAATTTATAATATGCGGATTATCGCTATGGCAATTTCCCGTTTCACAACAACAAATGATTTCGGCCGGTTCTCCTTCATTAGGATAACCCTTTTTACATAACCTTCCTGTATCATTGCTCAGCTGAACCTGGCGCTCTATCATGTCGATTCGGTCGCTTCTTTGAGTCGTGCGAACATATCGAGTGGCATTGGGGAGCGCAGGATCATATAATTTCCCCTGCTGAACAAGAAAAAAAGTGCCCTGGCTGCCGGGTGAAAATTTTGTCTTCGTATACATCTTGGCATTGCCTATCAATCCCGGGGCAGGCTTATAACGCGGATAAGGCGAATCGTACGGACGTCGCTCATCACTTGTATCATAGGTTGTATCCCAATCCCCATCCTGCTGATCAAGGACAAAAAAGCGGACAAGGGTGGCCTCCCCGTTACGACACTCCTTTTTCTCTTTACAGGGTTGAACATAATCGTCATCGAGACAATCCGCATTTTCATCTTCGCAATCGGTATTCAAATGAGTCCCGCTTCCTAATCCGCCGCTGGTCGTAACCGTGGGGGACGAAAAACAATACTCATAAATTGTGTCATCGTAAGCATCCGGTAAATGGCTCATCAAAAGGGCAAGATCATTCGTCGTGTCAGGATGATAAGAGAGCTGATAATAACCGAACTGATCTTCATATCCCAAAATCTCTTCTTCTTTCCCATCAAAATCGACATCCGCGAGTATGGTTTGAGTGTCGTTAAAATTCATTTTTTTCCTGGTTCCTTTCATGCGATACCACTGCCAAGAAAAATCAACCCGCCGCACATCAGGGACTTCCGAGTCACCCGTTCGGTCTAAATCAAAACGATCTTCAACACTGGCCATGCACCATCTTTTTGCTGGATCGGCCTGACAGGTCGCCAGATCAGGACAGTCGCATTGGGTAAGACAAGTTGCTTCATCGGTACAAAACCGAGGATCCGGGGCCCCTAAAACATTAGCTACCTTTGTATAAAAAATTCCGCAGCCATGCGAATACCAATGAGAAAAACAATTTTCCATCCATCGAGGGCCGCGCATGTCCCCGGGAGGAAAAGCCGTCAAGCTATAATTAATAAACTCCGGATGCAGATAAGAAAGATTATTCACAGCGCAATCGCCTTCTCCCCCCTGACAGGGAGTAATTCTCGCAGAACGACAATCATCAGAATCTCCCCTGTGGACCCTGGCGACTTGAACTTTTTTATACTTCCCTGTACTTAAAGGGAAATGTTGTCCATTAACCAAAAGGTCGATAACCGGAACTTTGTCGACCCCAAAATCCCCCGTTAACATTAAATTATTTGTAAACGCCGCAGAGGATTGTGCCACATATTGAGTCCGTTCTTGGGACCCGAAAAGATTTAACGTGGCTTCTTGACGGTCTTCAATGAGAACAATGCTAGAAACCGCCCTCTCGGGAGAAGAATGGTGAATTCCTGAGACATAGGACCAGGCCATGGCTAAACGCATCGATTTCAATTGCATATTCTGATTATAATTGAAATTAACCGAATAACGAACAATCAGACCCAAAACAAACACCAAAACCGCCCCGAAAATCGCAAGCTCGGTAGCGGTCTGTCCTTTAAATGATAGCCGCGAATTTTGTTCTTTGTGTCTGAACAAAAAGAAACTAGCCATAATCTTGCCTACGGCCCCCCCATAACTTTTGTATATCCGGTCTTTTCCTCTACGGAATTGCTCCAATCCCACCGCTTCGTCCAGAATCCTGTCGCATCTTTATAAACATTCATGTGGGTGTTTGTCGTGGCATCGATTGAATATGTCAGGTCCGTTTGCTGCGTTTGGGGGTCATACTGTTCTCCCATATCATCCAAAGCGCTTTTCCAACGACTTTGCACCGCCCTCTTAAAATAAAAAGACACGGCCAATAAGGCTCCGATAATAATAATAATTAAAAAAGTGTTTTCTAGGGTTGTTTGCGCTCTTTTCATGGCATCAATATTTTTCGAATCATTACGTTTATTTTAACACTAACCTCAAATCAAAAAATTTCTTTTTCTATTTTTAAAATGCTATCTGGTTCGTATAACCTAAGTTCATAACGACATTGGAATAAGTTGTTGTTCTCCATGGGCGGGCATCAACCCCATAACGATACATGATCCAACCATGTTCGGTTCCCGGATTAATCTCTTCCACGCGTTTTCGGCCTTCGGCACGAGAAGAAGAATAGGATTCTTCCAGATGAGCTTCCGTTTCCTCGGCGCTTTCTTCAGCCTCATTCTGAGGAGCAAGCTGGTCAGCCGTTAGCTTGACCACCGACTGAACCCCCCTCTTCAAAAAAGACCCCATAAATAATAAAGACACGATGACAATCCCGACAAAAATGGTGTATTCCATTAAGCTTTGACCATTTAGTTTACCAAAAAATTTTCCTTTCATGAGGCGCTCTTCTCTAATTAATTTTATAAAAAAAACTGGTTAATCACCTGTCATAAATTGTCATAAATAGTCCCCATCCCAGGAGGAAGCTGATAACTGCTCATCGTAGCCGATGTGTGTTGATTCATAATTTGATTATAAACACCTAATTTTGCATCTCGCAGATAGGTCTGATCGTCGCTTCGTTGAAAGATTGTCGCATTGGAATCGACATAATAAGGCTCATACCCGTTATAATAAACACCGACCGCCCCAGTCGATTGTGCCGTCTGCAAAACTTGCGAATGCATGTATTCGCCGGCATCCCTGACTTTGCCCTGCAACCCCCGCTGGACCATTGTCGCCATGACAATAACAACAGTCACGGCGATAGCAGTAAACAGAGAAAATTCAACAAAAGATTGGCCTTCATTTTTTATTCGCATATATCAATTTAATATATTTTCCGTGCTTTTTGTAAAAAACATCAAAAATCTTTAAAAAACATTTCCATAAAACAAACATGGCTTACCCGAATGTTTTCCCGGGTAAGCCATGTTATGATCTCGCACAGAGAATTAGTTGGTTGTTCCCCAATACTCATACTTCGCGTTCAAAAGATTCATCGAAACTGTTGTATTCGATGACGAACCCGTCGTAATGGTATTCGTGGCTCCGCCCTTCATGACCTCTGTTGTCGTACTAGCTGATCGTGTTCTTCGGGTCATGTTTGTATTCCCGGGAGAAAACTGCTCTTCGGAAATATCATTGGCTGCTGAAAACAATGAACCTTGAACAGCTCTTTTAATATACTGTTGTGTCGCAATTAAAGCGCCGATGACGATGATAATCAAAACCGTAAACTCCATCGTGCTCTGCCCTTTTTTCTTTCGTTTATTTTGATTAAGGATTCTAAACATGTTCTTTAACACCTCCCTTAAAGTTTTATAAATGCTTCTCCGTAAAATTTTATATCGTTACGGAGTTGTCGCAGATGGTGCTGTACCTAATGTCTGACGCTGGCCGTTCCATGTGACATTTTGACTTCCGCCACGCTGGGTATTTGTTGAACCAGACTGGCGTGTTGTTTCATTGTCCATGATGAAAGACATATCATCACTTTTTGTCGTTACAAAATTCGAAGCCATATAATCAGGCTCATATTGCAAAGTCGAATTTTGCCTGCCACCGACCAAAACGTTAGATCCCGCATTGGCCAGATATGTGACTGCGTCAAAAAGTCGTCCTTGCAAACCTCGTTTGACATACGTCTGCATCGCCACAACCGCACCGATGACCAACGCAATCATGATCGCGTATTCGGCTGTGCTTTGCGCTTTTTTACTTTTGAGTATTTTTTTGAAGATATTTAACATTTATTTTCACCTCCTGAACACTTCTTTAATTATTCATTGGGATACTTGATTCTCTCTGACATGTTCACCATGGAATTAGTCGCGTTCTCCCAGGTCGTTTCCACTCGATCGCGGAACGTGTCCGGTAAAAAGAACACCAGGGCCATAATAACCACAGCGAACAAAATGATGTACTCCAGCGTGCTTTGCGCTGTTTTTTGTCTTAACTTTTTAAGCATTTGCATCTACCTCCTTTTATAACTCGGTCATTCTTATGTTCACTTAAAACACAAGATTTTAATCCTGATCTGATTGGAACTCGTTTTCGATCATCTTCTGGGTTGCCTGTACCGAGCGATATACATAGGTACTCATCGCAATCATGGCCGCAGAAACTAGAGACGCGACAATGGCATATTCGATCATATTTTGTCCCTTTTTTCCTTTAATTTTATGCCTCATCGCATCTACCTATGTATAACAAAGATGATACTTGCCCCGCTTGCCTGCAACCTTAAGGCAAGAAGTTCCCTTTCAGGGCCTATATGACCAGGCACGGAAGACCCTGGCCTCCAACCCATTCTTCCCCCAGAACCCGGAAGAAGAACGTGCCGGAATTAAACACCGATTGGTGTAAAAATCAAAATAATCTATGCAGAAAAAGAAACCCCAAAGCTTTTTCACTTTGGGGATCAAAATAAAAGCTATTAAGTCTTTGAAGACAATATATCTCGTGTAAAGATTAACCATTGTTTCTCCCGTGGCTAAGAAACAAAAAATTTTAAAATTTTTAGAACATGTATAATATAACATAATAATAAAAAATGTCAAGAAAGTGGTTTTAACTGGAGATATCGTTTTCTTTTTAAAAAAATTTAAAAAGTTTAAAAATATACCTGCCTCTTAAGAAATTTTCATAACAAGACGAAGTCCCTTAGGATCATGAAAATCCACTTCATTAACCCTTGCTAGGGCATACTCAAGAAACTTTTGATACGGATACTCTTTTTCAGGAATTTTTAACTCAATCGTCACGGTGTTCTCCCCACGAATAATGGCTCCTGGCAAACCATAAAACCGCTGAACCATCGTCGAGAAATGAAGATTTTGGCATTCTTCCGGGAAAAACTGGCGCTGACAGAAAACATCTAATTTGGCCAAAAAACATTCGCTGGCCACCAATAAATCCGTATTCGGGTCCCAAAGATCATAAAAACCTTGATTATCAATCCTCTGAATAAAATTAGAAACCGGGTCTTCAACTGTCTGAGCTGGGGGTTTTTTATCCAGGTCTAAATAATGATTTAAACTACCCTGGGGATCGGGCCAGCGATGTAGAAAATCTAAAATTATTTTTTCAGCAGAAGCTCTTTCAGCAGTTATATTAGAAATTAAAGCTAAATAAGGGGTCTCACTTTCTTTTTTACTCAATAAAATAACTCTAGAATTCGATGAATTCAAAGAAGAATCCAGATTGGACATTAAATCAGTATAAAATATATCGTGATTTGACAAGAAATCCTTTGTTTTTCCATCAATATGCGTATCTGTAATTTCTTTGATTTCGGCCTGCCAAGGCCAAGCCCCAAAAATGAAATCTCTTCTTTTCTGAGGAATGTCATTAAAAGATACTAAAGGATTATTTAAGTTATCATAAATATCCAAACTCGTTATCGTTTGATTTCCTGCCCCGTTAAGCAAATTCAATAATCCAGGAAACAACGACGAGAGCTGGTTATCGCCAGGAATCGAAAGTAAAATAAGCGGATTTACGTTCGTGATCAAACGATTTGATACTTCCCTCAGGCTATAATTGATTGGCCTTGAAATATCTGTTCGAACATTATAACTCTTATGAAAAGAATAGAAATTTGAATCAATAATATATTCTTCTTTGTTGGATGAGGTTATAACAATCTTATTAACTTCTGAGAATTTTTGAATTGTCTCATTGGACATTAAAATAGATATATTTTTATCATTCTTTGACTTTTTTATTATATTATCTAATGTCCAATAACTGGCTTTTTCCTCAACCCCAGTCAATATCCAAAGACCATCCCCTTTATAGGTATTCAATTCCTCAATCCTATCTAATCCAAAAACTCGAAAATAAAGAAGGACCTCGGCTATATCATGGGAATCCTTGGACGAAAACCCCATGGCAACTTTATTGAAAATATTCGATAGTATGGGGGTATCGGAAACCATCCCCTCTGCCACCTTTAATATAAAAGCGCCCATACAATCATAAACAGGGCTTTTGATGACAGGCTTTTCTTTCTTGACACTTTCGCTTTTAGTTAAAGGCTTTTTCTCTTTGACCTCATCCGTTGGCTTAATTTCCAAAGGTATGGGCGCAGAGATTTTCGATGGAGGAAGCTCCTCTTTCTTTTCTTTTTTCAGAGAATCCGTGGGTGGGGCTTGAGCAACTCTGGGTGGTTCAGCCTGATATCCTAAAACAATGGGCTTTTCTGCAGGGAATATTTGTTCCCTTTTTTGATCAGAAATTTTAAATTTTGGGGTTTTCTCGCCGGAAGAACGCCTCCCGACAGGGCTGCTCAAGGCGGCTTGCTTAAAAATATCGTTAATCGAGGATTTGGAAACTTTAATCGAAAATTGTGTCTGTACAATATCCACAAGCTTCCTGCAGCTTAAAGCAGGATTGGTCCTTTTTTGCTCAAGGATAAAATTGATAACATCATCTTTTAATTTATAAATAACACCCATAAGGATAATTGGACAATTATTTGTTTAACGGAATAACTATTATATTACCAAAAATGTCCAAAAGTTAAATATAAATCCTCTGAAATTTAAAGATGTCCTTTCTTTATACTTTTCTTGAATCAAATCAAATTTGTCTTGAAAAAGAGTTGGGGCTATAGTTAAATAAGATAAGTCCTCTTTCTCGAAAAAGAACCCAAGGATGCCTTAGATGAAAAAATGCCCTTATTGCTTTGAAGAAATTACGGCTGTCAACAGTTTGCAATGCCCCCA
The DNA here is from genome assembly GCA_964487145.1 of uncultured Planctomycetales bacterium. Classification (GTDB taxonomy): domain Bacteria; phylum Omnitrophota; class Gorgyraeia; order Zapsychrales; family CAZAPN01; genus CAZAPN01. The sequence continues at coordinate 15,972 of CAZAPN010000006.1, forward strand.
CTGCAACCAACATTTTATTGACCCTTTAATCGATGTTGATTATAAAAGTTTTGAAAAAAAACGGTGTGTATTTTGCGGAAAAAATATTTTTAAGGAAGCGCGTGTCTGTAAATACTGTCGGAAATGGATTGATGAAGTGGATGACGCAAGCAAAGATTACGATGCGTTATAAACCCTTTTAATCTTCGATAAAAATAAAATCCCCCAATGTTGTTTTTGATTCGGCAATAACCCCGCGGGGTAATTCAATCACAAAATTCGCTGAAGCAAAATAAGCGCTTATCTGATAAGGCTTAAAATCGGGCAAAAGAGCAACGACCTGATTGGTCCTATTGACAAAAATAGCATCGATAGGAAAACGCATAAAAAACATATGGATCCCCTGGCAACGGGGAATCACAAGGCCCTCTCCTTTGCGCAGGAACTTCCTTCCAATGAGCCCTTTCATTCGAGCAAAAAATGATTTTGCGATAAGCCCCTGATCAGCCAAAAGAGCGCCTTTACTGGTATTTAAAATTCGCATGGGGTGTTTTATGAGGAGGATTTGAGAAAAATTTCTTTGCGAAGAGATATGCCCCTTGTTACCAATTCCTCATAACAAGCGGGCAATTCGCCGGTGGGCTCAAAGCGTCCCAAAATTTTACCATCATGATCAACGCCGGTTTGAACAAAAATAAAAATGTCTTTAAGGTTGAGCTCGTGACCTTCCTTGACTCCCAACACCTCGCTAATCCCCGTAATTTTACGGGTTCCGTCGGGGAATCGGGCAATGTGAACAATCACGTCAATCGCTGTCCCGATCATGTCCTGCATGGCCCTTAACGGCAATTCAACGCCGCTTAAAAGCATGAGAGAACTTAAACGAATCAAAACATCGCGAGGGGAATTGGCGTGCAGGGTTGTCATGGAGCCATCGTGTCCCGTATTCATGGCCTGTAACATATCTAACACTTCCGCCCCGCGGCACTCGCCGATGATAATACGATCCGGACGCATACGCAGCGTATTGACAAAAAGATCTCGGATAGAGACCTCTCCGCGCCCTTCAACGTTCATGGGACGCGATTCCAATCGTCCCCAATGACTCTTTTTCAGTCTTAACTCAGCCGCGTCTTCAATGGTAATAATGCGCTCCGTATCGGGAATATACTGGGAAACAACATTCAGCAATGTTGTCTTTCCGGAACCTGTTCCGCCAGAAATAATCATATTTTTTCGCCCCAAAACACACGCCTGCAAAAACTCGGCCATATCGGGAGTCGCGGAATGATGACGATGTAACAAGTCCTCAATCGTAAGCCGTTCCTTGCCGAATTTTCGAATCGTCAACATCGGACCATTCAATGAGAGAGGCGGGATAATCGCGTTGATACGAGACCCGTCGGGCAAACGGGCATCAACCATGGGAACGGATTCATCAATACGTCGGCCAAGAGGCGCAATAATCCGCTCAATAATCGAACGGACTTGCTCGTTGGAGATAAATCGTTTACTTGTAAAGATCATCCTCCCATGCTTTTCAACATAAACTTCATCCTTATTGTTCACCATGATGTCGCTCACATCCGGGTCTGCTAAAAACTCTTCGAGAGGACCAAATCCCAGTGTCTCATCAGAAATTTCCTTGACCAACCGCAATCGCTCTTCATGGGAAGAAATAATTCCGCCCGCTTCCTCCATGAGTAGGTCTCCGACAATTTTTTCTGTTGTCATGCGAAGGGCCTTGGATTGGCGAGGATTGCTTAACATTTCAGGTGTCATGCGATGGAGCTCAAGCTTATCGACCAGTTTTTCATGGATTTTCTTTTTTAATTTCAGTCTCTCGTCTTCTTCGGGACGAACAACAAACGCATCTTGAAAACTCTGACGCTGGTTGTCCAAGCCTAATTTTTCCCAAAATTCTCCGGGCTTCACGGCATCATCGGATTCACGCAAGCGAACGACTTCGGTTCTTTCGACATAAAAACCTTCTTTCATCAACTCCGAAGCAATCTTTGCAAAGGCCTCAGAAATCCGACTTTTGGGATTATCTAAAACGCACGGCACCCCGCGATTAAGCGCCATCCCGACAACCGCTCCGTCCGACGGAATATGAGCAAAAATTTCGCAAGGCAAGGCAGCCTTGACTTCTTGCCAAGCCACACCTCCGCGGCTTTCCGCGCGGTTTAAAATAACCTTGACCATCTTCAGAGGAAAATGCAGGCTCTGTAAAACATCAATCGTCCAGCGGGTTTGATCAACAGAAAGGATATCTGGCGTGACAACCAAAAAAAGCAGGTTCGAGAAATCAAATACGGTAATCGAATTTTCGCTTAACGCCTTCCCGGCATCAATCAAAATAAAATCATAATAATTCGCAGCGAGTTTTAAAAAACTTTTAATATTTTCCGGTTCAATCTGACCAACCTGTTTTGGATTAATAACCCCCGGAAGAAAATCAACGCCGGAAGAATGGGTTGTGACAAATTTCGCTAGAATATTCTTTTCCGGAGGGCTGTCTAATTCGCCCAAGGTATCCACCATGGCATACCCGGGCTTCATATTCAGCATCCGCGTCATATCTTGGCCGGCAAAAAAGTCAAAATCCAATAAAAGCACTTTTTTGCGGCTCACGGTTGACAAAGCCACGGCGAGATTAACAGAAATAAATGTCTTTCCAACTCCGCCTTTATTGCTGAAAACGGTGATGATTTTTGATTTCATCTTATAAACTATTTTTCAAACTATAAACTATTGGTATTGTTATATTTATTTGTTCTGAATCAATCTCTGGGGGGAAAACGGAATAGGGGGACAACTTTTGTGCTGTATTCACAGCATCATAATCAAAAACATCATGGCCGGAAGACTCTTTGACAATCACAGATTTTAGTGTTCCGTCATAATTAATGCTCAAATCTAATTTCACTGTTCCTTCCCATCCGTATTGTCGAGCCATTTCGGGATAAATAACGGTTTGGGCAATCTTTTCCTGAATATCACGGATATACGAGACCATTTCCTTCGGAACAAAGGTCGAGGCATTCATCGCCTGATCCCCAATCGAAGCGGATTCTCCCGAAGGGGATTCAACCGTAATCGAAGAAAATTGAGAAGATTCGCTTTGGGATGCCGTTGGTTTTGATATAATCACGACCTTTCGCTCGGACTCCTTGGCTTTTTGTGCAAGGGATTTGCTCGATTTAAGAATGGTCGGCGTCAAAGAAACAACCAATTCGGTCTCGCTATTAGGGCTGCTGCTTTTTTTCCTAAACAAAGCTCCCATGACGGGCACATCACTTAAAATAGGGATTCGCGTAATCGTCTCACCCTTGTTTTGCTTCAACAAACCTGCTAAAACAACTGTCTGGCCATTGTCCAACAACAATTGGGTCTGAGCGTTTCGCGTTGTAAAAGCCGCTTTATCTCCAACAGCATTGGACGCATCAATATCGCTAATCGAAATTGTCAACTTGATATCGACCCGATTATCATCCGTTATAGTGGGATTGATGGTTAAATTAACACCGTAACTACGATAAGTTACATTTTCCGTGATAGCCGTGGCTGTGGTGGAGGTCGTCACAATGGGAATCTCTCCTCCAACCAAAAAACTCGCATCCTTCCCGGTTTCTGTCACAAGCTTAGGCTTAGACAAAACTCGCCCCTTGCCCTCCGTAATCAAAGCATTGATGGTGCTAATAATTTGGGTGCTCCTCTTAAATTCCCCAATTTTAAAATAATCTCCCCAGCCATCGATCGTTTTATTAGGAAGCGTTTCGGTATAAGCTAGCGCCGACGTCCAATCAAATCCCATGACCTTGCTCAGTGTCGTGTTTAATTCGGCAATCATCGCATCGATTTGAATAAGGTCTTCCTCGCCGATGGGCTTGACAAAATTCATAATACTTGAACCGAATGCCCCAATTAATTTTTCGAATTCCTCTTTCTTTTTAGGGGCCACGTTGCCAGAAAGAATGACCTTGCCTTCCGATTGATTGATGTCTAATTTAATACCTTTGATATCTGCTTTGGCCAAAAGAGTTTCGAGACGATCTTTGACGAAGCCTAAATCATCATCAAAAACGCGGACAATCAGGTTGCGCTTTCCATACTGATCCCACACAAAAACAGGAGTATGTCCCGGCTGCTTGCCAATCATTAAAACATTGTCCTCCTGAAGATCGGCGATATCCGCAATATCGGGAGATGTAATAGAAATACGCTGCAAGCCGTGTGTCTTGATTGTTTCCAAGTCGCCCTTAATAAGATAAATTTCTTCAGTATGATCGTTAAGCTCAATGTCGGGATTTGCAAAGGCTAGAAACGAACCCGAAAAAAATAGGCAAGCCACAACAAAAACTATAAAAACACTAAATAACAATTTGATTTTTCTCATGGCAAAAAACTAAAGTCCTCCTCGGAAGATTTGAATTTGAGGGGCTGGCTCAGGAACATCCATAGGGGCAGCCTCTTCTTGTTGCCCAAAAACAGTAATCCCTTGAGTTTTTGAAACATAATCCGAAAACGTCGACCAATTGGCCGCAGGAATTGCATAGGCCGCACGTTCCGCGGACGATCTTAAAACAAGTTGCAGGGTTCCGTTTTGTTGAGCAAACGTCAAAAAACTTGCCTCGTCTGGGCTTAAAGCAAAGGTAATAGGAAGACTCGCCGGACGATCCTCAACACCGCTGGGAGGCGGAGTTAAAGCTAAACCAACGGCTAAAACTTCAATATTCTGAAAGAGGGTCACAGTGAGTTTATCTTTTTTATTAGGATCTATTGGGTCAGCAGGAACAGACAAATGAGCAAGAATATCAACCTTGTCCCCCGGATTGACTAAACCCCCGACGGCCGCTAACTTGTCAATCATCACGGTAATAGCTCTTTTTCCCGTTGGAGTATGAACGGACAAAGACCCGGCCTCCTTGGGCTTTGGTTGCTCTACCGCAGGGGCTGACATTTTCATTTCCGCTAGTCGCCGCATTTCCGAAGCCATTTGCTGGTTTTGAGCCTGAAGGCCCTGGACAAACTGCTTGAGCTCTTCAAACTCTCTTTTATCAGGTACGTTTTTCTCTAAGAATTGGGACCTTTGCGAAACGGTTTCTTCAATATAATTAACAGCCAACATTGCTCCAACTAAACCAAGAATAATCGCAACGAGAATAATCCCAACCTTCTTCTTATCCATTGTCTTCAGATCAACCGCGGCCATAGTTTAATATTATTCCTTTAATAGATTTTCGTTAATTTGAATGTTTGTCTTTTCTTTAATCTTTTCAATGTGTTTCAACAATGCTTCTTGCTGTTTGAGAATGGTTAACCCCGATTTAATTTCTTCCTTTAATTTGTCATCGAGAGCAGGGACATTCCCGCCACGTTTTTCTTCAACCTTGACAATATAATATCCGTCTGGGCCATTGAAAACAGCACTGACTCCGCCGACATCCAAAATAGCTAAGGCTGCACCCATTTGCGGGAATTTTGCCTCTCTAATAAATCCTAAATCTCCGCCCTGCTCTGCTGAAGCGGTTTTGGAACGATTCTTCGCTGTTTCGGCAAAATCCGCACCGTTTAAAATTTCCATAAGAATCGCTTGGGCCTCGTCCTTCGTCGGAACCATAATTTCACGAACCTTAAGCTCGATGGGGTCAGAAATATTGTTTTTATTTTTTTCATAATAATCCGTCACATCAGCGTCCGTGACCGTAATGCCCTCGGTCACTTTCATGGCAACTTCACGGACCAAAAGCGTCCGACGGAACTCATTGACCGCATCAGCGACTTCTTTTTTGGTCGCGACATTGCTATTTTCGGCATCCTGGACCAACAATTGCTGATTGATGAGTTCATCTAAAATCATCTTTTTTGCTTCGGCCGTACTGGTATCATAGTCTGGTGCGACCTCTTTTAATCCGGCAAGGCGATCTTTAAATTCTGACGCTGTCATTGTCCAACCGCCGACCCTGGCTAAAACATCTCCGGAAATTGCCCCGGAAGAAACTGGGGCCGGAGTTTTAGGCGCAGAAACCTCTTTAACATCGGTCGCGGAAGATTTTTTTAATGACGGGAAATAATCCGAAAGGAAATTAGTGACCTTGTCACAACCCGAAAAACTCAAAACCAAAACGGCACAGGCCACAAAAACTTTTACTTCTTTTAAAGATGATTGCATAGTCCCCCCTTTTTATAAAATAACTTATTTAAAATTATAATTGTTATTTGTCACTAAAACAAGTTTTTTTATTTAATCTTCTGGATCGCGGAATTCTTCTTCGATTTTTTCAAGCACAATCGTATTTTTCCCGACGATGAGAAATCCTGCGGTGTCATGGCTCCTTATCTTTGCGGTGCGAACGGATCAACTCTTCCAGTCGTTTAATTTCTGGTGTATCCATTTCTTGAGCTTCTTTTTTTGGGTTTTCATCAGGCAACTGTGGCCTTCCGGAAGAAATAAGGGGCCTGGCCTGCGCCAACAACCCGTCAATCAAGATCAAAACTTCTTCCTTAGTAAAATAAGGGTCGTCCTTAGTCATTACACTTTTTAAAAGCTTAAAAATTTCCTCCTTCGATACAAACTCTTCCTGATTATTGGAAGAGATTATTATTTTCCGACAATGCTCCGTGTATTTCTGAAAGACAATTGTTGGGTCTGGCAAAAGAGACGGGTCCGGGGCACTTTGATGGGGGGCTGAAACAGGATCTCTTCGCTGTCCTTCCTCGGGAAGGCACGAGGCTTGCGGCTCCTCCACCCTAGACAAAATGTTGCGCAATTTGCTGACGATGCTCGCGTTCTCCTCCGAAGAAAGAGCCCCTTTTTGATCCGACGACAAAGAAGATTTTAAATGACTGTCGGGCAAAACAAACTTTTCTTTAAGGATCTTATCGACGGGCTCTTTGTGGCATTCCCGAGACGGATTTTCATGAAAAGTGCTCATCACAACATCCCCCTTTTTGTCGAACAATCCCTATCCAGACAGAGGCTGAATAAGATCCCTTTCCGCGATCAATTCTTCGCGGCTCAATTTAATTTTTTCTTCCGCAAAATCGTTATGGCGGATCCCCGGAACGATTTGCCAGTCTTGCCCGTTGCTTCGAACCGGAAAACTAAACATTAAACCCTCTGGGACATTATAACTTCCGTCTGAAGACACCGCGAGAGAAAAAACGTCATCGTTGGGCGCTGGAATTCGCAGGGCTTGAACAGTCTCAATCACCGCGTTGGCTGCGGAGGCGGCGGCCGATCCATTGCGCGCCTTCAAAACCTCTGCCCCTCGTAATTGAGCATTTTTAATAAAATCATTCCTGAGCCAACTTTCGTCGGGAATAACTTGCAAAACTTTTTTATCGCCAATCGAAGCATGAAAAAAGTCTGGAAATTGTGTCGTCGAATGATTGCCCCAAACCGCGAGATGATGGACCTGGGAAACGGGTACTCCGGCCTTTTGCGCCAGGAAATTCATGGCCCTTTTTTGGTCCAGCATGGTCAACGCAAAAAAATTCTTGGGCGGAATCCGTCGACAAACAGACTTGGCAATATAGGCATTCGTGTTACAGGGGTTGCCAACCACCAAAACCTTGCAATTTGATTTCGCATGCGCATCAAGAGATTTTCCTTGTTTGACAAAAATCCCGCCGTTAATTTTCAATAAATCGCTGCGCTCCATCCCCACAATGCGGGGAACGCTTCCGACCAAAAGCGCCCAATCCACATCTTGAAAGACCTCATCGGGATTTGCGCTGATCACAACTCTTGATAACAAAGGAAACGCACAATCTTCAATCTCCATCTTAACCCCGCCCAATTTTGGCAAAGCGGTTTCAAGCTCCAACAGATTGAGTTCAACTTGGGTCTCTTGTCCGAACATTTCTCCGGAAGCGATACGAAAAATCAAAGCATATCCAATTTGCCCTGCCGCTCCCGTTACTGCGATTTTCACTTTTTTCATTGCTAACCCCTCAATTAACGATTGCGATAGACCGTCGGTAAATGGTCCCTCTTCGCACAAACAACTTCCATCGAAACATCCGCGTAAATGATTTCTTCCCGACAGGAACTCGCCCTGGCAAGGATTTTTCCCCACGGATCAACAATCATGCTGTTTCCATAAGAGGCAACGCCTCTGCCATCAATTCCGCCCTGATTCGGGGCAATGACATAGCTTAAATTTTCAATCGCCCGCGCCCGCACCAAGGCTTCCCAATGCGCTTCTCCGGTTATGCGGCTAAAAGATGATGGCGCACAGAGAATATGCACACCTTGTTTTTTATATTCTGCATAAATATCACTAAAACGCAAATCAAAACACATCGACAACCCGCATTTAAACCGCCCCACCTGAACCACACAAAGTTTTTTCCCGGGCCGAAAGATCTTTGCTTCTCTAATAACCTTGTTGTTAATATTTGCTTTAAACAAATTGATTTTGCGATACGTCCCGGCGATGCGCCCTTTTTCGTCGATAAATACAGCTGTATTATAGGCCCGAAATGATCCTGGGATGAATTCATAAAGGGAACCCAGCAACATAGGAACTTTATCCCGTCGGGCCATGTCGATAAACGGCTGTGTTGATTCGCCGGGAATCATTTCTCGAATGGATTTCCAGTCGCGGAGAGAACGGATCGGACCGCGGAAATTAAAATATTCGGGGAAGGCAATAAATTCTGCGTTATGGTCAATGGCCGTTTGGGCCAAGGTTTGCGCCCGAAGAATGTTTTTTGTTTTATCCGGGCCAGAGGCCATTTGAATAACTGCAACTTTCATAATAAAACTTTCTTATCTATCTGAAACACCAACGGTTTTAACTGTAATTTATTATAGCATCTTCGGTGAATAAAAAAAGTCTTGTGTTTGTAAAAAGAAAAAGGTTGGGTTTAGATAAATAATTGTGGACTTAATCAGGAAAAGTAAGGGCCAACTAAATTCGCACAGATCGGGTACCTTGTTCCTGCGTGACTCTTCGTAACTGATGTGCTCATTTAAGCGACCCCAGCGGTCAATGAGGCCGCAATTGGCTCAGATTCCTAGCACAACGAGGAATCTGAGAAAAGTAAAACATCACGTCT
>CAZAPN010000007.1:0-21707 GCA_964487145.1 uncultured Planctomycetales bacterium
GAAGCCGAAGCGGCTGCCGCCCGTGCCAGGGCTGAAGAGCAGGCCCGCCAGGCGTTGCTTGTCCAAAGTAAAGCGGTCTTGGAAGATAAAATTTGTCGTTCTCACGGGATTCTCCTGAATGCCCATATCATTTCTTCCCAAGAAACGACAGAGCTTCTGTCCATGATCCGCTTAGGAATTGACTTAGGCCTGATCAAAGATCTCGACCGTAAGACCGTCAATGAACTTTTTATCATGATCCAGCCAGCCCATCTTCAAAAATGGCAGGGGATGAAATTGACGAGTGCGGAGCGGGATGAAAAACGGGCTAAATTGATTCGCAGTAAATTATTGCCGAAATCGTCCAATTCATAATTTTATTTATTTTTTAACGTTATTATCAATCCAGGAGGATTTAAGTTATGTTTAATCGATTTACGGAACGCGCAAGGAAAGTCATTATTCTAGCCAAGGAAGAAGCCCGACGATTTAATCATGATTATATCGGGACGGAGCATATTCTGTTAGGACTTATTCGGGAGGGAGAAGGAGTCGCCGCTGCCGTCTTGCAAAAACTAGGGCTCGACCTTGAAACGATTCGCATTGAAGTTGAAAAGCTTGTTCAACCGGGGCCGCAAACCCAAGTGTTAGGGGACATCCCGTTCACCCCGAGATCGAAAAAAGCCTTGGAATTATCCGCGGAAGAAGCGCGCGCTTTGGGCCATAATTATATTGGCACGGAACATCTTCTGTTAGGTCTTATCAAAGAGGGCGAAGGCATGGCTTATCGGGTTTTATTGAATTTGGGATTAGATCTCAATAAAGTCCGCAGTGAGATCATGGAATTATTGGGTTCGGGTATTCCTGGATTTAATAATCAAGATACGACCAAGACCGGAAAGACACCCGCTATTGATGCCTATGGCCGGAACCTGAATAAATTGGCCAGAGACGGGAAATTGGACCCGGTGATCGGTCGTCAAGGGGAGATTGAGAGGATCGTTCAGATTTTAAGCCGACGCACGAAAAATAATCCTGTTCTTTTGGGTGAGGCCGGGGTTGGAAAAACCGCCATTGTCGAAGGGTTGGCTCAGCTCATTGTCCACGGCGACGTTCCCGAAGTTTTGAGAGAGAAAAATATTGTTGTTTTGGATTTGGCCCTCATGATTGCTGGGACAAAATACCGCGGCCAATTCGAAGAAAGAATCAAGGCGATTATGGATGAGATTAAACGGTCAGGGAAGGTGATCCTTTTCATTGATGAGTTGCATACACTCGTGGGCGCTGGGGCCGCCGAAGGGGCGATTGATGCGGCGAACATTTTAAAGCCTGCCTTAGCCCGAGGCGAAATCCAATGCATCGGGGCGACAACGTTAGATGAATATCGTAAGCACATTGAAAAAGATGCGGCGTTGGAACGACGGTTCCAAACGATCATGGTGGAACCTCCCTCGGTGGATGAAACGATCCTGATCCTCAAAGGATTAAGAGATAAATATGAGGCTCATCATCGCGTGAAGTATTCGGATGAAGCTCTGGAGGCCTCTGCTAAGTTGTCCGATCGTTATATCACGGGGCGGTTTCTCCCGGACAAAGCGGTTGATATCCTCGATGAAACAGGATCTCGGGCCCGTTTAAGTGCGATGGTGGCTCCGCCCGAAATTAAAGGTTTAGAAGAAGAAATAGAACAGTACAGAAAAGAAAAAGAGGCCTTTATCAAAAGCCAGGATTTTGAACGGGCCGCCAAGATGCGCGATCAGGAACGGGAAACGCGTGAAAAATTTGAACGTGCCAAAGCTGAATGGTCCAAAGAACGGGATAATTTTACCCCGACGATTGTCGAAGAAGATGTCGCTAAAATCATTTCTCAATGGACCAAAATTCCTTTGGCGCGGCTTGAAGAGCGAGAAAGTGAAAAATTGTTAAAGCTTGAAGAGAATATGTGCAAGCTTGTCGTTGGACAGCAAGAAGCGATCTCGGCCATTGCGAGGGCTGTGCGTCGTTCCCGTGCTGGAATTAAAAATCCCCGTCGGCCCATTGGTTCATTTGTCTTCTTAGGTCCGACAGGGGTCGGGAAGACTCTTCTGGCGAGAATCCTTTCGGAGTTTATGTTTGGGGATGAAAATGCGCTTATCCAAATTGACATGTCTGAATACATGGACAAGTTTAATGTGTCTCGTTTGATTGGTGCCCCTCCGGGTTATGTAGGATATGAAGAAGGGGGACAATTGACCGAAAAGGTTCGGCGCCGTCCGTATTCGGTGGTTTTATTGGATGAAATTGAAAAAGCCCATCCGGATGTCTTCAATATCTTGTTACAGGTTTTTGAGGATGGGCGTTTGACGGATAGTCTCGGCCGAAAAGTAGATTTCCGGAATACGATTATTATCATGACATCCAATGTTGGGGCAGAACTTTTACGTAAACGCGGATCGCTTGGATTCGTCGCCGCCAAAGAAGATGTGGATTATGAGTCGATGAAGTCCCAGCTTTTGGAAGAGGTGAAGAAAACTTTTAAACCCGAATTCCTGAACCGCATTGATGACATTATTGTTTTTAAATCGTTGACGAGAGAGAACCTTCAACAGATCGTGCAACTGGAAACCAATGAGGTCGCCAAGCGCCTTAAAGAGCAGGAGATCCAGATTGAACTTGTTCCTGAGGCGTTTGACTTGTTAATTGAAAAGGGGTTTGACCCTGTTTTTGGCGCCCGGCCGTTGAAGCGGACGATCCAGCGATTCTTGGAAGATCCTCTTGCGGAAGAAATCATTTCGGGTCGATTTAAAGAGGGCAGCAAAATCAAGGTCTTGAGGAAGAATGATACCTTGGTCTTTGAATAATGAAAAAAAAGATTTTCTTTGTTTTCTTTTTTGAATTCATTTTAACGGCCACTGCATTCTGTGCGCCGTTATGTTCTTTTAAGGGTGAGGCGGATTTTAAATCGAAAAGATTCCAAATCGCGTTTGATTTAGGGGATAAAAAACAAATCGCGATGGATTTTGTGAAAGCCCAAGATAAAAACTTTCGCTTGAAAATCAACGTGGATCATCTGACAACCCCGTTGTTTGATTTTTCAACTGTTTTAGACCTTGTTTTGCAGCAAGTTGATTCGAATGGCCATGGCCAGGCATTTTATCGAGGCACTCTGGTAAGCCAGTATTCTCTTGTCGATTATAAACCCGCATCAGAAATTTACGGTCAGTTTGAAATCAGGGATGAAAAGTTTATATTAAGTTCTTTGTCGTGGGGCGAGATGACTTTTGAAGGGGCAATCGGTATTCATCCTCCCCATGATATCGACTTGAGGATTAAGTTTTCCGAATTGAAGATCAGTGATTTTTTTATGATGATTGGGTGCGGGAAAGATTCTTTCTCGTCGTCTGGCTTAGTGGATGGCCAGGTCAAGATTTCGGGCTCTGTTCATCATCCTTTGATCAAAGGGCGAGTTCAAGGATCGGATGGTTTTATCCAGGATTTAGTTTACCATCAGCTTTTGCTGAACTTCGAAGGGCCTTATCCGGTTTTAACGATTTTGGATTCGATGATGACGCAAACCAATGGTTTGAGTTATAAAATGGAGGGACTTTTTGATTTGACTTCCTCCGACCGTCTCTCTCCCAAGGCATGGCTGACGCGTTTGAAGGTTTCGCCGTTAATTGACGAAAGTCATATTGACAGGGAATGGACGATTAAACGCAATACAACCGAAGGAACAGCCGGTAGTACCGAATTAAAATATCGCTTGAAGAAGAGGGACGATGCCAATCCGTCCGGAAAACAGGAATCAGATATTTTAGGCATTGAACGAAGGATCTCTTTTTAGATGTCAAAAGCCAAAACAATTTTTGTCTGCCAAAACTGCGGGACACAATCCGCCCGTTGGGTTGGCAAATGCGTGAATTGTGACAGCTGGAATTCGTTTGTCGAAGAGCGGATCATGGTCGACCCGCAAGAACGGGCCCAGTTGACTTTAAAAGAGGATCCGGTTTTGTTATCAGAGGTAACATCGGTCCAGGAAGAACGTTTTAAAGTGGGGATTGAAGAATTTGATCGGGTCTTAGGAGGGGGTATTGTCCGTGGATCTGTGATTTTAATTGGGGGAGATCCGGGTATCGGAAAATCCACGTTATCTTTGCAGTGCGCATGTCTTTTAAGCCAACAGGGACATAAAGTTCTTTATGTCAGCGGTGAAGAATCCGTGAAGCAAACCAAGATGCGCGCGGATCGCTTAATGGCGAAGGGTAAAAAAGATCTCTATATCGTTAATCAGATTGATTTGAATGTCATTCGCGAACATATTGAGAAGATGAAACCTGAAGTGGTCGTGATTGATTCTATTCAGGTGGTGTTTTGGCCAGAGGTGAGCTCAAGTCCCGGCAGTGTCAGCCAGGTCCGTGAATGTGCCGGGATTTTAACACAGCTCGCAAAGTCTCTGGGGATCGCGTTATTTATTATCGGACACGTGACCAAGGAAGGGACCTTGGCGGGCCCGAGAGTTTTGGAACACCTTGTCGATACGGTGTTGTATTTTGAGGGAGAGCGGTATTCGAATTATCGGATTTTGCGGGCGATTAAGAATCGATTTGGGTCAACCAATGAGTTGGGTGTTTTTGAAATGACTTCAAGCGGATTGGCGGCCGTATCTAATCCGTCGGAGATTTTCCTCTCGGAACGCCCTACGGGCGTTGCGGGGTCTGTCGTTGTCCCCATTTTGGAGGGGACAAGGCCATTTCTTGTTGAGGTTCAAGGCCTGGTCAGCCGTTCGACTTTTGGCATGGTCCGTCAAAAAGCCCAAGGGTTTGAACAGAACCGTTTGGCTCTTTTGGCGGCGGTTTTAGAAAAAAAAATAGGCTTGAACCTTCAGGACAAAGATATTTTTTTGAATGTCGTTGGAGGGGTGCGTGTGATTGACCCGGCGGCGGATTTGGGGGCGGTGATTGCGATTGCGAGCGCTTTTTTAGATAAAACTGTTCCGGCGGATTTGGTTGTTTTAGGGGAGGTCGGTCTTTCGGCGGAAGTTCGAAGCGTGAGTCAAATCGGACAGCGATTGAAAGAGGCAGAGAAATTAGGATTTAAAAAATGCATCGTACCCAAAAACAATTTAAAGACTAAAAATCACATCGGTATTCACAAGATGGATCTTGTGGCTGTTGAAACCGTCAAAGAAGCGTTAGATCATCTATAATTATTCTTTAATTCAAGGGAGAAAGCCATGACTTTAATTTTTATTCGGGTGTTTTTTATTATTATTAGTACCGTAGTCGGGTATCAAATCGGTCTTATTTATGATGTGCCTCTTTGGGGGATCATTTTGGGTTGCGCTTCTGGGGTTGCTTTGATCCTGCTGGAATCGGGGCTTCGTCGGGTTTCGGTTCGAGGCCTTTCGAGCATGGTCTTTGGTTTGATTCTAGGGATGGTGATGGCAAAATTGATTACGGATATCATTTCTTTGTTGCCGTTAGGACAGGATTTTCATTCCATCATGAGGGTTGTTTTGACATTTATCTTTTCTTATTTAGGCGCGGTGATGGCCCTGCGCGGCAAAGATGAGTTTAATATTATCATTCCGTATATCCGTCTGCGCCGTCAAAATGTCAATGAGGCAGTCACGATTCTTGATACTAGTGCTATTATTGACGGAAGGATTATGGACATATGTAAAACAAATTTTTTGGAAACCCGGATCATTGTTCCACGTTTTGTCCTTCATGAGTTGCAGCGGGTCGCTGACTCGGAAGATCCATTGAAACGCCAGCGGGGAAGACGAGGCCTGGAAGTTTTACGCGTTATGCAAAAGAATTCTGCGCTTGACATTCGGATCCACGAAGAAGATGTCGGCGGAGAACAGGATGTTGATGCGAAGCTGGTCAAATTGGCGCAGTTATTAGAAGCCAAAATTTGTACGACAGATTTTAATCTCAATCGGATCGCCTCGATTCAGGGCGTGAAGATCCTCAATGTGAATGAATTAGCCAATGCCGTTAAGACTGTGATGTTCACGGGCGAAGTTTTAGAGGTAAAGCTGATTAAAGAAGGTAAGGAGCCCAATCAGGCGGTTGCTTATACCGAAGATGGAACGATGATTGTTGTCACCGAAGGAAAGAGATTCATTGGTCAAGTCCTCAAAGTCGAAGTGACCTCGGTCTTGCAGACACAGGCCGGGCGAATGATTTTTGCGAAAATCCATCAATGATGAAAACACAAGCCATTATTGTGGCCGCTGGCCGAGGAATTAGGTTAAAGAAAAATCAACCCAAGGCTTTGATTGTTCTGGGGAAAAAGCCCATGGTGGCGCTCACTCTTCAATGTTTCGAGCGATGTCCTTCGGTGGATAGTTTGATTTTGGTCGGCCCCCCGGATCATTTGGACCATTTTCGCAAATTGGTCAAAACGTTTCGTATTAAAAAAGTCGCAAAGATTGTTCCGGGGGGTAAGACACGGTGTCAGTCGGTCTCAAACGGATTGAAGGCTTTAGATTCCGACAGCGAAATCGTCCTGATTCATGATGGCGCGAGGCCTTTTGTCTCAAACAAAGTGATTCAGGAGACAATTCGTGTTGCCCAAAAACAGGGAGCGGCCATTGCCGCTGTTCCTGTCAAGTCAACCATCAAAGAAGCTGATTCCTCGACGATGATTGTACAAGAAACGTTAGATCGTTCGAAGCTTTGGGAGGTCCAGACTCCACAGGCTTTTAAACGGGATATTATCTTAAAAGCCCATAGGGACAATATTGATGAGGATGTCACTGATGATGCTGCCCTGGTTGAACGCATGGGGGTTGGTGTTAGGATCGTTGTCGGAGATTATCATAATATGAAGGTGACAACCCCGGAGGATTTGGTCTTAGCAGAAGCACTCATGAAAAATAATAAAAAGAGATGAGAATATGGCTGCTCGTGTTGGTTTAGGTTATGACATCCATCCGTTAGTTGTGGGAAGAAAATTGTTTTTAGGCGGAGTGGAAATCCCGTTTCCGAAGGGTTTGAAAGGCCATTCGGATGCGGATGTGCTGTTGCATGCCGTTTGCGATGCCTTATTGGGGGCGGTCGCTTTAGGCGATATCGGCGAGCATTTCCCCAATACGGATGAGAAATATCGAGGGATATCGAGCCTTAAATTGTTGGCCAAAGTCAAAACCTTGGTTGAAAAACAAGGATTTTCCATTCAAAATATTGACACGATGATTATTGCGGAAGAGCCCCATCTTAAAGATCATAAAGCTTTGATGCGAAAAAACATTGCCCAAACATTAGACATCAACGAAACACAAGTGAATATCAAAGCCACAACTCAAGAAGGTTTAGGTTTCCCATCGGGAAAAGAAGCCATCGCGGCTTACGCGGTGGTTCAGTTAATTTAGGAGGGTTTTATGGGCATTCTTTACATTATATTTGGAATTTTTCTTGTTCT
Source organism: uncultured Planctomycetales bacterium (assembly GCA_964487145.1). Lineage (GTDB taxonomy): Bacteria > Omnitrophota > Gorgyraeia > Zapsychrales > CAZAPN01 > CAZAPN01. The sequence goes on from CAZAPN010000007.1 coordinate 7,390, forward strand.
TATCATTTTGTCTTTGTTGGCGAAGCTGTTTTTCCCGTCAGAGATTCGGGCTGCCCAGGAACGGGACCCGGCCGCTAAAAGTGTTGTCCAAATCATTTTGTTGTATTCGGGATTTCATGCGATTATTGGATATAAACTTTCTCATTTATTCTGGAAATGGAAAATCCCTTTTTTCCCTCGGGCGATTTCGCAGTTAACAAAATTTTTTACCGGTATTGAAATCCACCCTGGCGCTCAAATCGGCAAAGGATTATTCATCGATCATGGGATGGGAGTCGTGATCGGGGAAACAACCATTATGGGAGACAATGTGACGCTGTTCCAAGGGGTCACATTAGGTGGGACCGGCAAGGAAACTGGGAAAAGACACCCGACCTTGGGGAACAATATTGTGGTAGGGGCAGGCGCAAAAGTTCTGGGGAACATTTTGATCGGCGACAATTCGTATATCGGCGCCAATGCGGTTGTGATTAAAGATGTGCCTTCGAATTCAACGGTCGTGGGAGTCCCCGGGCGCATTACCCGTCAGGATGGCAAAAGGATTGATACGCTCTTAGACCATGTCCACGTCCTCGATCCTGTTATTCAGCAGATGGAAGATATGCAAAAAAAGATCCAGGACTTGGAAGACAAAATCAAATCAAAGTAGAAACTGTTATGTCGATCCGTATTCATAATTCCCTTTCGAAGGCAAAAGAAGAATTGGTCCCCTTGAAGGGGCAAACGATTAATATGTATACCTGCGGGGTCACGGTCTATGACCGTTGCCACATCGGGCATGCTAGGAGTCTTTATATTTTTGACATGATCCGTCGGTATTTGAAATATCGCGGATATGATGTCCGGTTTGTAAGGAACATCACGGATATTGACGATAAAATCATCAACCGCGCTGTGCAAACGCAGAAGACTGCCCAGCAAGTCGCCCAAGAAAATATCAAAGCCTATTATGAGGACTTAAAAAGTTTAGGCGTGGATGTTGCGGATATTGAGCCTAAAGCGACAGAGCATGTTCCTGGCATGATTAAGCATATTGAAGGTTTGATCGCAAAAGGTTTTGCTTATGAGGTTGATGGTGACGTGTATTTTAATGTTCGCCAATTCCCCGAATATGGCAAGCTTTCCGGACAAAGTATCGAAAAAATGCTGGAGGCTGTCCGGATCGATAAAGACCTCAAAAAAAGAGATCCGCTCGATTTTGCTCTTTGGAAGAAGTCCAAGGAAAATGAGCCTTCGTGGCCCAGCCCTTGGGGCGCCGGCCGCCCTGGGTGGCACATCGAATGTTCTGTCATGAGTTTAAAACATTTAAATTGCGAGACGCTGGACATCCACGCCGGAGGAAGGGACCTGATTTTCCCACATCATGAGAATGAAATCGCGCAGGCCGAATGTTTGACCGGAAAACCATTTGCCAAATACTGGATTCATCACGGGCTTTTAACCATCAACGGTCAAAAGATGGCCAAATCCCTGGGAAATTTTATTACGGTCCAGGAAGCGGTCCAAAAATACGGAGTTGATGACTTAAAACTTTTCTTTTTGTCTTCTCACTATGCCAGTCCCTTGGATTTCAATGAGGAAAAAATGAAAGACGCCCATAAGGCCATGGATCGTTTTGATGTCCTGTTTTGGCGTGCGCATGATCTGTTGCAAGGCAAAGAATTTGAGCCTTTTCAGGCGGATTTTATTATGGAGAATAAAAATAAGTTTTTGGATGCGATGGACGATGATTTTAATACGCCGGTCGCTTTGGCGGCTTTGTTTGAACTCGTGAATGAGACTAATAAATTTATTTCACAGGATAAACGGGACACCGTCAGTTTAGGAACCCTTTATCACGCGGTTGATATGATTGAAAGTTTTGCCGGAAAGATTTTTGGACTCTTCAAAAAAGAGGTTGAAAAAGATTTGTCCGCCGAGGATGAAAATTTGTTGCAAGAACGTATCAAAGCGCGAGCGAATAAAGATTTTAAACGTTCTGATGAACTGAGAGATGTGTTGCGTCAACGCGGGATTATCGTGGAAGACGGAAAAGGCGGACAGACCTGGAGATGGGCATGAGAGGAAAATTTATTACGTTCGAAGGTTCGGAAGGGTCCGGGAAAAGCACGCAGGTGAAATTGTTGTGTGCATTTTTGAAGACAAAGGGACTCTCGGTCCTTTTTTTAAGGGAACCGGGTGGAGTTCAGATCAGCGAAAAAATTCGCCAAATTTTATTAGATGCGAAAAATAAACGAATGACCAAAATCTGTGAAACATTGCTTTATATGGCGGCGCGCAGCCAGTTGGTTCAAGAGGTTATCCGCCCGGCGCTTCAACGCGGTCAAATTGTTGTCTGTGACCGCTTCCTTGATTCAACGCTGGCTTATCAAGGGTATGGAAATGGTGTGGATATTTCTTTTATCAAAAAATTGGGTGATGAAGTGGTGGACGGGATGCATCCCGACTTAACGATCGTGATGGACATGGATGTCAAAAAAGGGTTGCTTCGGACCGGCCGGCAGAAGGACCGCATCGAACAGCGTTCGCTCAACTATCATAAACGGGTTCATCAAGGATATTTATCGATTGCCCGGGCAGAGCCTCATCGGGTCAAGGTCGTTAATGCCGAAGGAAGCAAGCTTCAAATTCAAAAAGAGATTCAGGATATTGTTTGCCGCCGGTTTAACTTATAAAGGATTGCTTTAAATCGATCATGGTTCAAGACGTCATTATTCCCTTTCAGGAAAATATTATCCAACGGTTTCGCATAATTTTTGATTCTGGCCGTCTAGCCCATGCGTATCTTTTTGTCGGGCCCCCCGATTCAGGCAAAAAAGGGACCGCTCTGGCCTTGGCGAAATTGGTCAACTGTCTTAACCTTCGCGAGAAATTATTTTGTGATGAATGTTCTGCGTGCATCAAGATTAATCACGGGAGCCATCCTGATATTCATCTTGTCAAAAGTGAGGAGGGGGATTCGATTAAAATCGAGCAGGTTCGAAAACTCATTTATGAAATTCAGTTGAAATCATTTGAGGCAAAGAAAAAAGTATTTGTCATCGAGGATGCGGAACAGTTAACCACGGAAGCGGCCAATGCTTTGCTGAAAACACTCGAAGAGCCTTTGGATAACAGCCTTTTGATTTTGACGACATCGGCTTTGGAAAAGAATTTAGAGACAATTCGTTCTCGTTGCCAGGCTGTCCAATTTTTTCCATTGAGTGCATTGGAATTGAAAGAAAAGCTCATTCGTTTTTATCAGCTTTCTCCGCAAACAGCTCATTTTTTGGCGTATTATGCCGAAGGGTCATTGGGAAAGGCCAAGTCGCTTTATGATCAGAAGATCTTCGAGCGAAAGAATGATGTAATTGACCGTTTTATTATTTCCGAATGCGACGAAGAGACCATGAAGAAAGTCGTATCGGACAAAGAGTTTTTAAAAAACGTTTTGCATGTTCTTTTGTTGTGGTTTAGGGACTTGACGTTGTTGAAATTAGGGGCCCCGTCTGATCAGATGGTCCATCAGGACAGGATGGGGGATTTAGAACGGATGTCATCGAGATTTTCACCGGAACATTTATCAGAAGTGATTCAGGAGATCGTGAAGACCAAGGCGATGTTGGATGATAATTTAAATATCAAGATTGGCATGGCATTACTTCAGGAGAAACTATGGCGAAAACTGTCCAAATAAAATTAGGGGATTACCGTTGGGTTTATCTGAAAGTCCCGGCAACCATTGAATGCCGGTGCGGGGATATGGTGATTTTGGAATTTGAACGAGGCCTTGAACACGGAGAAATTATTGCCGAGCATGACGAAGAACTTGCACCTTCCTCGGAGGAAGGAGTCGGCAAGTTGATGAGGCTTATGACCGATGATGATCTTAAGAAGATCGAAGAAAACAAGGTCAAGGCCAAAGAGGCCATGGATTGCTGTTTGAAAAAGATTGCTGAGCGGAAACTCGATATGCAGCTTTTTAAGGCGGAATATTCGTTTGACGGCAGCAAGGTGATTTTTTATTTTACCTCCGAGGGCCGTGTTGACTTCCGGGCGCTGGTCAAAGACTTGGCGAAAATTTTAAGAGTCAGGATTGAGTTGAAACAGGTGGGTGTCCGTGACAAGGCGAGGATTGTGGGAAGTTTCAGTATTTGCGGAAGGGAACTCTGTTGTTCATCCTATATGAAAGGGTTTCATCCGTTATCGATTAAAATGCCCAAGGAGCAGAATTTACCGCTCAATCCGGCAAGAATTTCGGGCTTGTGCGGACGGATCAAATGCTGTATGGCTTATGAATATTTGGTTTACAAAGAATTTGCCAAAGATTTGCCTCGCCTGGGAGAAAAGGTGACGACCCCCCAGGGCAAGGGCAAAGTGATTGATATCAATATCCTGAAAAGGAATGTCACGGTTGATTTCGGTGAAGGAAAGATTGCGAAAGTGGTTTACCCGAAGGAAAATGAAAACTAAATTTTACGTCACAACGCCGATTTATTATGTGAACGATAAGCCGCATATCGGACATGCCTATACGACGATTTTGGCCGATGTCTTGACGCGTTATCATGCGATGATAGGAGATGAGACGTTTTTCTTGACCGGGCTTGATGAACACGGACAAAAGGTCCAGCAAGCGGCCGAGAAAAGGAATATGACCCCGCAGGCTCACTGTGATGATTTGGCGCCGCGTTTTATGGAACTTTGGCAGCGGCTGGGCATCCATTATGATGATTTTTTGCGAACCACCCAAGACCGTCATGTGAAAGTGGTCCAAAATGTTTTGAAGCAAGTGTATGATAACGGGGACATTTATTGTGATGAATATGAAGGCTGGTATTCGGTTGCTGAAGAGCGCTTCATCACGGAAGTGGAAATGAAATCCGGCCAATTTCGCGAGGTCAAAAAGTTGAAAGAACGCAATTGGTTCTTTAAAATGGGAAAATATCAGCAGAAATTGATTGATCATATCCAGCAGAACCCTGATTTCATCCAACCCGTTTCCCGTCGAAATGAAATTTTAGGGTTTCTGAGGCAGCCCTTGGGAGATTTGTGCATTTCCCGCCCGAAAGCCCGCATGAGTTGGGGCATTGAACTTCCGTTTGATCCTGAGTATGTGACTTACGTTTGGTTTGATGCGCTTTTGAATTACATTACGGGTGTGGGGTATGGTTCAGATGAAAATAAGTTTAAGAAATGGTGGCCGGCTTCTGTCCATTTGCTCGGCAAAGATATTATCACAACGCATGCGGTGTATTGGCCCACCATGCTTTTTTCGATCGGGTTACCTTTGCCGGAAAAAATTTTTGCCCATGGATGGTGGCTCACAGGGGACACGAAAATGAGCAAATCCTTAGGTAATATTGTTAATCCTTTGGATTTAGTGGAGCAATACAACGAGGATGCGGTGCGTTATTATCTCATGCGCGAAATGGTTTTGGGGCAAGATGCTAATTTTAGTGCGGAATCGTTTATCAAACGGTTCAATTCAGACCTTGCGAATGATTTCGGCAACCTCTTGAACCGCGTGAGTGGTTTAATTTCTAAAAATTTTCAGGGAATTGTGCCGTCGCCGTCGGATTATTCCGAGGCTGAAAAGCCTATTCAAGAAACGGCAAAAAATCTCCCGGCCAAAATCGAACAACGGCTTAAAGTTTTAAGCATTCATGAGGCGATCGAAGAAACCCTTGTTTTGGTCAGGATGGTCAATTCTTATTTGGAAGCCCAGGCCCCCTGGAAAGTCGCCAAGACGGACTTGTCGCGGTGCGGAACAATCCTGTATACCGCAACAGAGAGTTTAAGAATCAGTGCTTTATTATTGAGTCCGGTCATGCCGAAGAAAACAAACCAGGTCTTGGATATTTTGGATAGTGTGGGGTCTTTGCCGGCCTGGGGAGGATTAAAACCAGGGACAAAACTTAAAACACATGAGGCGCTTTTTCCTCGGATCGAAAGTCCTAAAGAATGATTCCAACAATTGCTTGGGTAAACGGCTCCATTCGCATTATTGATCAGCGGAAACTCCCGCAACAATATCAATTTGTTGTATGCCGGGATTTAAAAACGATCTGGCACGCGATTAAAACGTTGACTGTACGCGGGGCTCCGGCCCTGGGAGTGGCGGCGGGTTTTGCTGTTCTTTTGGGGGCCCAAAAGTTTAAAGGGCATAACCGAAAAACTTTTGACCGTTATATTGAAAAAGTTTGTGATTATATCGGGACCTCCCGCCCGACAGCGGTCAATCTTTTTAATGCCCTGGATAGGATGCGAAATGTCCTTCAGGACAATCCCAACCAATCTGTCGCTGCTTTAAAGCTATTGCTTAAAAAGGAAGCTTTCCGTATCTTTGAAGAAGACCGTTCTTCTTGCCGTCGGATGGGGCAATATGGCGCCCGTTTGATTTCCTCAGGAAACACTGTCATGACTATTTGTAATGCTGGAGCTTTAGCGACCGCGGATTTTGGAACCGCTTTGGGAGTTTTCTATACGGCTAAAAACCAAGGAAAGAAGTTTAAGGTTTTTGCCTGTGAAACTCGGCCTCTTTTGCAGGGAGCGCGTTTGACGAGTTGGGAACTTTTGAAGGAAAAAATTGATGTGACACTTATCTGCGATAATATGGCCGCCACCGTCATGAGGAATTTTAAGATCGATCTTATCGTGACAGGCGCTGACCGTATCGCATCCAATGGCGATACGGCCAATAAAATCGGCACATATAATTTGGCGGTTTTGGCAAAACATCATGGCATCCCTTTTTATGTCGCTGCCCCGTTATCGACGTTTGATTTAAAGATGAAAAGCGGACAAAGCATCCCCATCGAGGAAAGAAATCGAGACGAAGTCTTATGTATCGGAAAACAGTGCATTGCTCCTCGCAATATCAAGGTTTATAATCCGGCATTTGATGTCACGGACCATAAACTGATTTCGGCGATCGTCACCGAATACGGCATCATCCGTCCCCCGTTTACAAAAAATATCAAGAAGCTTTTGTCCTGTCATGTCTGCACAAAGTAAAAAGACATTGTCTCAAATCGGTGAATTCGGCTTGATTGATCTGTTGGCAAAGAATTTTTCATGTCGAAACGCAACCTTAGGAATCGGCGATGACGCCGCGATTCTTCCTGCCCCATCCCAGAATAAACAACTTCTTTTGACAACCGATATGCTGGCCGAAGGCGTTCACTTCCCTAAGAATTTATCCGCAGAACATATTGGATACAAAGCCTTAGCCTGTAACTTGAGTGATATTGCCGCGATGGGAGGGATTCCTCGCTTTGCCGTGGTCTCGCTGGCCGTGCCTGCAAACTTAAACGTTGGTTTCGTTCAAGAGATTTATGCAGGAATAAGCTCTCTTGCCAAGCGATTCCAGGTTGAGATCGTTGGGGGAGACACGATTCGTGGGGAAAAGATTGTGATTAATGTGGCGCTTCTGGGAGAGGTCGAACGGGGAAAGCAGGTCTTACGTTCAACCGCAAAAGCGGGTGATTTTATTTTTGTGACGGGGCCATTAGGTCGTTCCTTAAGGACCGGAAAACATTTTTCATTTACGCCGCGTCTTAAAGAGTCCAGCTTTTTAGTCAAACATTACCATCCCACCTCCATGATTGATATCTCCGATGGGTTGGCCGCAGATTTGGGACATATTTTGCAATTGAGCAATCAGGGTGCCGTGATTTATGAGAAACTTATCCCGAGAACACCTGGGAGCGGGTTGAAACAGGCCTTATGCGATGGAGAGGATTTTGAATTACTCTTTACATTAAAGCCTCAAGAGGCGAAACGACTGATGCTTTTTCACAAAAAAGGATTGTCATTTTTTTGTATCGGCCAGATTATTGATGAAAAAGGGATTTTAATCCTTGTGGATGACAAGGGTTCTTGTCAATCTGTGCCCTTAAAAGGATTTTCACATTTTTAAGATGGGATCTATCGAATTTATTTCTTTGAATCAGCAGAAAACCATGGAGTTAGGTGTTAAGATTGCCAAACACTTAAAGCCAGGAGATATTGTTTGTTTATTCGGCGCGCTCGGCAGCGGCAAGACAACCTTGGTGAAGGGATTGGCCAGGGGTTTGAAAATCCGTGAAAATATGATTCATAGTCCCACCTTTGTTTTATTGAATGAATATCAAGGGCGAGTGCCTTTGTATCATTTTGACCTTTATCGCCTGGAACAATTGACGGAAATCTTGAGTTTAGGTTACGAGGAATTCTTTTATGGCCAGGGGATTGCGGTCGTTGAATGGGCTGAGAAATTAGGCCGTCTTTTACCGACGGAATATTTAAAAATCGAGCTTTTTCATAAAAGGCTGAATAATCGCGTTATTAAGATAGCAGGACAGGGGACCCATTTTAAAGGGATCTTAAAAACATTACAAGAGGACATCAAAGAAATTTCTTTAAAATGAATATTTTAGTTATTGAAACTTCGACCAAGCGGTTTAGCCTCGCGGTCGCGTCCAACCAACAGATTTGCGCCGCGAACGATGTCGAGCTGGTCGGAGTCCTTTCTTCATCTATCATTCCGGAAATCCAAAAGATTTTAAAGCAAGCGAAGATAAAACTGTCTGATATCGACGGGTATGCCGTAGGATTGGGTCCGGGATCTTTTACCAGTTTAAGGGTCGGGCTTTCGACTATGAAAGGGTTGGCGTTTGCGCATCCTAAGCCTTTTGTGGGAATTTCAAGTTTGGATATCTTGGCCATGAATGCTTTTGAGTCATCTCAAAAACATATCTGTACCATCACGGATGCTAAGCGCAATCTTCTTTATACGTGTTTATTTGTCCAAAAGAAGGGGGCTCTGAAAAGAAAAATGAAGTATTCCTTAATGAATCCTTTAGAAGTTGTTAAAATAATTCCTGATGACACGGTCATTGTCGGAGACGGGATTAAGTTTTTGACCGAAGAGATGAAAGAGACTCTTTTGAAAAAGCGCGGAAGCTTAAAGCCTGTTTTTCTGGGGGAAGAGTTTTGGTTCCCCAGCGCACAAAAGTTAGCTATCTTGGCTTATGAGCGGTTCCAGATGAAGAAATTTGACGATATAAACCGGCTTGTCCCCATTTATTTATATCCGAAAGATTGTCAGGTCAAGAAATGACGAATCCTAACCAAAATCTTCTTAAAGCTTATTCTCCCACGTGGGCCGAAGTGGATTTGAAGGCGTTGTCGCATAATTTTCATTTAGCCAAACAATGTGCCGGGGAAAAAAGAAAAGTTTTGGCTGTCGTCAAAGCCGATGCCTATGGCCACGGCATGATTGCGGCATCCCGGCTTTTAGAAAAAGAGAAGGTTGATTATTTGGGAGTGACCGATGTGCCGGAAGGTGTGATTCTGCGCAAGGCGGGGATTCAAAAGCCGATCCTTTTATTTGAAAATCTTTTACCTGAACACGTGGGGCCTGTGCCGCAATATCATTTGACCGCTACTGTTTGTACGGTATCGACGGCCCTTGCGTTAGACAAGGCGGGCCGAAAGGCAGGGAAGAAAATCAAAGTTCATGTGAAGGTTGATACCGGAATGGGGCGTTTAGGAGTTTGGCATCAGGAGGCGATTCCTTTTATTTTGACATTGAAACAAATGAAGTTTCTAGATATCGAAGGCGTTTATACTCATTTTCCGTCGGCTGACACGGATAAAAATTTTACTAAGAAACAAATTGTCATATTTTCCTCGCTCATCGAACGATTAAAAGATTTGGGTCTTAAAATTCCCTATGCTCATGCCGCCAATAGCATGGCAACTCTTCATTATCAAAAGAATCCTTTCACGTTGGTTCGGCCGGGACTGATGCTTTATGGGATGTCTCCTGACATGAAAGAGCATCACGATGATGTGTTAAAGCCGGTTTTAAGCGTGAAGTCAAAAATCATCTTTGTCAAAACCATTCAAAAAGGACAAGGGGTGAGTTACGGCCGTACGTTTATCGCTCCTCACCGAATGAAGCTCGCGACCATTCCGATTGGATATAGTGAGGGGTATTTTCGTCTCTTTTCCAATAACGCCGATGTTCTCATCCAAGGACAACGTTGCCCTTTGCTGGGACGAGTAACCATGGATTATATTGTCGTCGATGTCAGTCGTTTAAAAAGTGTTCAAGACGGGGCTGAGGTTGTTTTGCTGGGTCGACAAGGGATTAAGAAGATTTCTGCCGAAGAATTGGGACGAAGAGCCCAAACGATCAATTATGAAATATCCTGCAGTCTGGGAAGTCGCCTTCCGAGGATTTATCTTTAAAATTTCTTTTGAATAATATAAATCGCAGCAAGAAAGAAAATAAGGGGAGCAATCCACGCTGATAGAAAAGGGGACAACATTCCTCCTTTGCCTAAAGCGAGTCCGACGGCGTTGAGGACATAAAAAAGGAATCCGATGCCAATCGCAATACCGATGGTCGTAAAAGTCATGGCTTTGCGTCGGCCTGTCATGAGCGCCAAGGGAAGTCCCAATAAAAGGATCACGATATTCCCAAAAGGAAAAGCAATCTTTTGATGGAAATCCACCCTTAAATCGTTTAAGGCTTTTTTCGCCCCGCTATCCGAAAATCGTTTGATGTAATCATGAAGTTCTTGCGTATTCATCGAGGAAACATTGAGCCGTTGTTGGATGAAATCCGTCGGCCCTTCCTTGATGTCCATGAGTTTCTCGTCGAAATATTTGACCTCTTGAGGCTCATGGGGGTTTTGCGGGTCAAAACGGGTCACTTGACATTGAAAGAATTTCCATAAGACCCCGGTCCATTTCCCTTTCAGCGCGACGACTTTTTCAATCATATTTTGTTTATTATCATGCCCGATAATCGTGATGCCTTCCAATTCATAAGTGTTTGGATCAAACGTATCGATAAAATACAAACGGTTCTTTAATCCATAAAAGGTCAGATTCTTGATTTTCGTCTGTTTTTTTTGTTCACTGTCGGCTTCTAAAATGATATTTTCATTGCGGATATTTTCGGATGATACTGTGGCCTGAGGAACATAACGCTCATTCATGAAAAAAATGAGGGCGGAAACAATGAGTCCCAGATAAATCGCGGGTCGGGTTATTCTCCAAAAGGAAAATCCGCCGCTTCTTAGCGCGATGATTTCGTTGTTGCTGTTAAGATGGCTGTAGGTCAATAATCCTGCGAGCAAACAAGCAATAGGGGATGTCTGTGTAAAAATGATCGGGAAAAACGACAGATAATATTGGAGAAGAATCTCGAAAGGGACCTTGCGGTCTAATATCTCCATGAGGTTGCTTGTGATGTCGATGAGGACATACAGCAGCACAAATACGAGTGTGATAATGACAAAAGTTTTAATGATTGATCCGGCGATATAACGGTCTATGATACGCATAGGCGATAATTTAAAAATAAGGCTGTTAGGCCTCCGAGGATGTTGGGAACCCACATCGTCAAGGCCGGGGGTGAAAAATGTTGGACGCTCAAGGCCTCACACCCCAGGGACAATAGATAATAGAGCGCGGCGCAAAGGATGGCGATAGCGATATTGGCTGTTTTTTCCCGTCGATGCGTGATCACAGCCAAGGGGAAGCCCAGGGCAATAAAGATCAACACAGAAAAAGACCAGGAAATCTTTCGGTGATACTCCGTTATGAGAGGCGAGATATCAACAAAGAGCCGTTGCATCTCTTCCATTTTCTTTCGTAGCTCATCCAGCGACATGCTTTTCGGTTTCTTTTCAATGTTCTGGCCCGAATCTCCGCCCGAAAGGTCAAGGGTCATAAAATAATTCTTGAAGTTCAATTTATAGAAATTGCTGGGATTGTCAAAATTGGGTTCATCTGAGGTCCCATTCATGAGCTTGAGCTTGATTTTATTTTCGCCGGGGACAGGAGTAAATTCCCCTTCTTTGGCGATAATGGTCCGGGTTAATCCGTCGGGTTGCGGTTGATAAATGCGGATATTATAAAAATGGTTTCCTTCGATTTTGTAAATAAAAAGGATTTGTCCTTCAAAAGCGTTGATGAACGTCCCGGCTTCCAATAAAGCCGTGGGGTTGCGGGACCCGACATCTTTTAACAGCTTGCGTTGTTCATGGTGTGCATAAGGAATGATGCGGTCATTAAGGATGAGCGTAAAAATACTCAAGATCACACCGAGCATGAGTAATGGATAGAGGAGTTTATTGAGATGCACACCTGTGGCTCTCATGGCAAGGATCTCATTGTCCGCTGAAAATCGGCTGAATGTCAAGATCACGGCCGTGAGACACGCGATCGGGAGCGTATATCCTAAGAGGAAAGGGATATAGTATAAAAATATCTTTCCGACGAGAGAAATACTGACCCCTTTGTTAATAATCAGATTGGCCAAGCGAATAAGGTTCCCGAGCAAAAATACACAGGTAAGTACGCCTAAGGATAGGAAGAAAGGCAAGATCGTTTCGCGCAAGATATAGTTGCGTAATATTTTCATGAAAAATAATTTTTAGAAATCGTTCAATAAGCGATTGCTGCTGTCAGGACAGCCACGCCTTTGGCTCCGTTTGATTTCAAGACAGAAGCCATTTCTGAAACGGTCGCGCCTGTACTCATGAGATCATCCACAATCAGGATGGATTGATCTTTAAATAATTGAGGTTGTTTTATTTTAAAGGCGTCTCGAATATTTGTCCAGCGGTCTTTTTCGCTTAATAGAGCTTGATGCGGGGTATGGCGAGAGCGAATGAGTCGCTTGTCGCACAAAGGGATATGAAAGTGTTCACTGATTCCTTGGGCTAAGAATTCAGATTGATTATAGCCCCGTTCCCGTTGTCGGGCGGGATGTAATGGCACGGGGATAATGATTTGATAATCGGCTAACGGGACATGATATTTTTCGATAAATTTTAGCATATAATCAACGAGATTCATCCTGAGGGATGTCTTGTTCGCATATTTAAAAAGGTGAATCATCTCTTTCATGGTTTCGTTGTAAAACATCGCGGCCCAGGAGTGGTCGAATTGGTGAGGATTTTTTTGGCATTCACGGCAAAGAGAGTCTCTGCGGTCAATGTCCAAATGGCGGGAGCATGAACGGCAAAACGGAGGATAATTCATCTGGAGTTTGTTTTGGCAGACTTCGCAGAGGTTTTTCTCCGTCGGAGATAAACCCCGGTGACAGAGGACGCAATTATTAGGATAGAAGAGCTCACAGATGCCGTGCCAGAAGGTGCGAAACATAAGGGCATCATAACAAGGTTCAAAAGGGATGTCAATTCCTTGTGTTCTTTAGCTGGACGGATGAACGCCGTGTCTTATGACCTTTTATAAATAATCTTGCCAGTGTCGCAAGGGAGTTTTATAATGCAAACACAGAAGGAACATTTTAGATGAAAAAATATTTTTTATATTTAATGGTTTGTTCGCTCCTATTTACGCCTCTAGTTTTGGCTTATCCTGTTGACATTGAAATTTTAAATGAAAAAGCGATCGTAAAACTATCGAATGATGAGCTCATCAAGGCCTATATCGATGTGGTTGTGGAAATTGAAGCCCTCAGGGCTTTCCATACGACATCTGGTTTTACTCCTAAGGATTACGAATCTTTTAAAGGTCTTCTGCGCTATCGAATTCTTTTATTGAATGAGATTACGATTCGAAAACTTGAAGTCCCCCGTACAGAATAATAAGAGGATTTCCCCTTTCCCTGCATTGACATTATTTCTCACCAAGAGTAAAATGTCAGCCAACTGATAAGAGTTTCGGAAAAACCAATTTTTTAAATCAAGGGAGTGTGTATGTCATCGATTTATGAAATGAAAAAAGAATTTTTGAAGGTATTAAAACAGGACGCTTATTGCCGGGGCAAAGTCATTCTGTCTTCGGGCAAAGAAAGTGATTATTATATTGATGCCCGTCGGGTGACCTTGAATCCCCGCGGAGTCAACCTCTGCGCCAAAATCATTTTGGACATGATCAAGGATGATAAGATCGATGCCATCGGAGGGCCGACCCTTGGGGCTGACCCCATCGTGGGGGCCATCGCGGCCTTGAGTTACGAATCGGGACATCCCCTCAATGCGTTTATCGTGCGCAAAGCCCCTAAGCCTTATGGCAAACAACGTCAGGTTGAAGGACCCTTGTTGAAAGAAAATGCCCGAGTTGTTTTGTTGGATGATGTGGCCACAACTGGAAAGTCGATCTTGGAGTCCATGGAAGTCTTAAAGGCGATGAACGTGAAAGTCGTGAAAGCTTTATGCCTTGTTGATCGCCAAGAAGGCGCCCAAGAAAATTTATTGAAGGCTGGTTGTCCTCTGGTCTCGATCTTCTCCTTGAAGGATATTCTTGAATGAAAAAGATTATTCTTGCCTCGGCTTCTCCCCAACGAAAAAGACTCATGAAATTATTGG
>CAZAPN010000008.1:0-21151 GCA_964487145.1 uncultured Planctomycetales bacterium
TGATTAAAACTTTTAATCTGCAAACAATAAATGCTGGGATAATGCGTCGGGACTAAAAAAACCGTCTGCTTAAAATAATCCTGGCTCACCACTTCAATGTCTTTGAGGGTCTTATCGGCTGATGCAAAATAATGCAACAAGACTTTGGTATTAATTTCCGCGGTCAGTCGTTTTTGAACCTCTTCCTTGGTCATCTTTAACACAGAATCTCCGTCAATTTTGAGAATCACATCCTTAACAACTAAACCCTTAAGGCCGGCATCCGAACGGGGCTCAACCATGCTAACCTCGAATCCTTCATCGGTCATTTCCCCTTCAATCCCTAAATCAATTTTATGACCCAAGACTTTTTGTTCAAATTTCTCGGCGGCCTTCGGTGGCATGAAAGCAGAAAAATTATCCTCGGGATCTTTCAAAAAATCGACGAGATAAGCCGCGCTTCTCCACTTGATAAAATTGATGGTCGCTTTTTGATTCGATAGTTCTCGATAAATTTTTAAGTTAAATCTGTCGATGAATCGATTGAAAGCCTCGCGCGTCACCGGCTGATAGTAATTGGCGTCCATCGTTTGATAGACTTCCTCAAAAAATTTAAGATAGTCTTGATAGACCTGGCCAGAAGGAGCTCCGGGACGATTGGACGCAGCGGCAGAGCAAAAGATTAAACTCATCAAAATCGAAAAAAATGTGAGACGTCTATTTAGGATAGGAGACATGTCATTTAAATTTTATTTTAGCCGTATTATAACATAGCTGTTTTTGAAGAAATCAAATTTTATAAGAAATCCTATCCTGACAATAAAACATTAACCCCGCCTGCTTTAACGTTTATGGGTTAAAACAGACGGGGTTAATTACGCTGCGGGGTTAAACCACAGCAAAGTCATATACAAAACGAAGAATTATCGAACGAGCTTCTGCAAATCGGGGAGTTCGAGACGACTAATGATTCCGTCTTTATTTTTATCAAATTGCTTAAGGATATCGGAATTGACCGTATATCCCCCCTTATCGTTGATTTCATCGACGACATCCCGCAAGAACATTTTGATTTCCGAGGATTGTAATTTCTTATCCCGATTAATGTCATAGGATTCTTCGATTTTTGATGTGACCTTGGGTGGTGTTACCAACCAGGTCGGAAGGTTTGCTTGAGAAGATTGGGTTTGTAAGGTCCCTGTTTTCGGAGGGGTTGGAGGCGTGGTCCCGCGTCTTTTGTTCAGACGATCATAATTAATCATTTGGGCAAAAGATTCTGTGGCGAACAGAGCCACAACGACTAAAACGACCGAAAAAAGAATCTTTTTAATCATCACTCCCTCCTTTGAATTAAATGTTTGTTTTACATCTCATCTCAACATGTCTTATTATACTGAGAACTTATTTTGTGTCAATAAATTATAACTTCAAAACTGTAAAAAAGGGTCGCAAAGATAAAGAAACTATTGATTTAGATCCAAAAAAGTATTTTTTGTTGTCAGAAACTGCTTTAGGCAATCCGTCTCGTGCGATGAGACTTCGTCTAATTGCGATTTCACTCTAAATCCATGTCTCACAAGGTCTTTTATTTCTTCTTTTTTAAGATCAATGTTTGTGACAAAGTCTGAATGTGCTCTTCCCTTCCGATAAGGAGGAATCGACTGTGGCATTTTCAAGTACCGCTCGATATCGTTTAAATGAAAACCATAAAGAATTGTTCCGTGATGGAGGATAAAATTTCTTCCCCGGTGTTGGGCGTTTCCGGAAAACTTTTTGTTCAATAACGCTAAATCAGAAATGGGTTCAAAGGTGATAGGTAACGACAACGGCTTCAAGGATTGGATCATTTCATTCAATATGAACTCATAGGACTTCCTCAAGTCATTGAGGATCGGATTGTCTATCTTAGATAAAATCAGGGAATAATTCAAACACCCGGGCCCTTGAAGGACCGTTCCGCCTCCAGAAAAACGCCGCAGGACAGGAATGTCATCTTGAATAACGTTTTCCATATTGACATCCTCTGCCAACGAGGATGTCTTTCCTAAAACCACAAATTTTTTTGAAGACTCCCAAAAACGAAGGGATTCTTCGCCTTGACCTTTTTCGGCCAAATCCAGCAAAACTTCATCGAACAAAATATTTTCTTCAGGGGTCTGAAAGGAGATATCTCTTAAAATCATCTGGGCAAGGTTGAAATTTTACTTCGCGAAATAATTACAATTCACTTCTTTGGCAGCTTTCACTTCATCAGGACGGCTAATCGGAGTCGTCAGGGGCAATGTCTTAAAATATGCGGGGTTGTCTTGGGCCAATTGGGCCGCTTCAATCATGATATCAATAAATTGGTCCATGGTTTCCTTGGATTCAGTTTCCGTGGGTTCTATCATGATGGCTTCCTTAACAATCAATGGAAAATAGACGGTCGGCGGATGAATCCCTTGATCAATCAAAAATTTGGCGATGTCAATCGCGTGAACACCCCTTTCGGCTTGTTTCTGGGCGGAAAAAACACATTCGTGCATGCAGGTCCGCGCAAAAGGCAAATCATAATATTTCTTTAATCGCTGCATAAGATAATTGGCATTTAAGACAGCGTGATTGCTGGCTTCGATCAGCCCCTCTTTGCCGAGCATCAAAATATAAGCATACGCCTTTAGGATGACACCGAAATTACCATAAAATGAAGCAATATAACCAATCGAATCCGGATAATCATAATTCAAATAAAATGTCCCATCCGCCTTTTTCTCGACACGGGAAATCGGCAAAAATTTTGATAACTTCTTTTTAACTCCGACCGGACCTGACCCCGGCCCTCCGCCTCCGTGCGGAGTGGAAAACGTCTTATGCAAATTGATATGCATAACATCAAAACCAATATCCCCGGGGCGGCAGCGTCCTAAAATTGCATTTAAATTGGCCCCGTCATAATACATAATTCCGTCGGCCTTATGGACCAGTTCGCAAATTTTATCGATGTCCGAATTAAAAACACCCGCCGTATTAGGACAGGTCAACATAAGACCAGCCATGTCCGGCGCAATTTTTTTCTTCAGCTCATCGATATCGATTTCACCGTCTTTTTTCGAGGGAATCGACACAATGTCATATCCCGCAATCGCCGCTGAAGCGGGGTTAGTCCCATGAGAGGAATCCGGAACAATGATATATTTTTTCTTTTGATTTTTGGAACGATGATAGGCGGCCATGAGCATAACACCCGTCAATTCTCCATGGGCCCCGGCTAACGGCTGCAAAGTAAAATCATCCATGCCGCAAATTTCACACAGGAGCCTTTCCATATGATAAAGGACTTCCAGGGCCCCCTGAACTAGCGTTTCCCCATGGACAATCTGGGGCAACAACGGGTGCAAATCGGCAAATCCAGGGAACTTGGCAATGGCTTCCGTGAACTTCGGATTATACTTCATGGTGCACGACCCCAAAGGATAAAAATTCGTATCGACGGAGAAATTCCGTTTTGACAGGGCCATAAAATGCCTCACCGCATCCAGTTCACTCACCTCAGGCCATTGGCAATCGCTTTGACGCTTATACTTCTCAGGAATTTTTGTCCCTGGTAAGTGCCCAGCCCCACCGACATCAAACCCTTGGCGGCCCGAAACACTCTTCTCAAAGATTAAAGGAAAATCTTTCTTCATGACATTCATCCGTTTAAAACTTTTTTAAACGACGCCGCAAAATCATCAATCTCTTTTTGAGTCCTTTTTTCCGTCACAGCAATCACCATATCATTGTCCATGCCCGGATAATAACGTCCTAAAGGAAATCCGGCTGCAAATCCTTTCTCGACCAGTTGAGCGGCCACATCCCGCGCGTCCTTGGATAAATGGACCGTAAATTCATTAAATGTTAAAGAACTGCGTTTCACTTCAACGCCGGGAACCTTTTCTAAAACTTGCCGTGCATACTCCGCTTTATCTAAGTTCAATTGCGCCATCTTTTTTAAACCCTCTTTGCCTAACAAAGTCATAAAGATCAGCGACTGCGTTGCGCATAACGCAACGTTGGTGCAAATGTTCGAGGTTGCTTTTTCCCGACGGATATGTTGTTCTCGGGCTTGCAAAGTATTCACAAAACATCGCCGTCCCTCTCGGTCAACCGTTTGTCCCACAATACGGCCCGGCATTTTACGGACATAATCCCGGCGGGTCGCCATAAACCCTAAATATGGACCGCCAAAATTTAACGGCAGCCCCAAACTCTGACCTTCGCCAGTCACAATATCCACGCCCATTTCCCCCGGAGTTTTTAAAAGACCTAGCGAGATCGGATAAACGCTTTCGATCACTAAAACGCCCAAACCATGGGCCATCGTCACAATATCCGTATGATCATCGATTGCACCGAAGAAATTGGGGTTCTGAAGGATGACGGCCGAGGTCTTATCATCCAAAACTTTTTTGATTTGATCCCGGTCACTTTGGCCATGGGCAACGGGAATTTCAACGAACTCAATATCCAAATTGCGCGTATAAGTACGGAGAATTGTACGATAAATCGGGCTGACCCCGCCATCCATGACAATTTTCTTTCGGCCGTTAATCCTGATCGCCATCATCATCGCTTCATAAAGAGCTGTGCCTCCGTCATACAAAGAGGCATTAGCCACATCCATTTGCGTTAGCGTACAAATACAACTTTGGTATTCATAAAGCGCTTGAAGCGTTCCTTGTGAACATTCGGGCTGATACGGCGTATAGGCCGTATAAAACTCTCCGCGAGAAATCAAGGCACTCACGGCAGCCGGGATATAATGGTCATAAAATCCACCCCCTACAAAAATCGTCAGATGATAGGCATTGCGTTCGCTCAAGGCCGTTAACTGCTGCATGACTTCATATTCGGATTTCCCGTCTGAAATTTGAAAAGATTTGGGCTTATGCGGAGACTTAATATCGGCAAAAAGGTCATCGACACTCTTGGCCCCTATTGTTTTGAGCATCTCTTGGATATCATGGGAAGTATTAGGAATGTACGGATTCAATGAAACACCTTTGCCTTCGAAAGGAAAACCTGAGGGAATCTATTCTTTATCGGACTCTTCTTCTTCCGAGTCTAGGCTTTCTAGAAAATTACGATATTCAGCGGCACTCATCAGGTTCGATTTTTCCTCTTCATCAGAAATCTCGACGCGTGCCAGCCATCCATTTTCATAACAGGACTTATTGATTAACTCTGGACTTTCTTGAACGTCCTTATTCACTTCAACCACTTTACCGGATAAAGGAGAAAAAATATCGCTAGCGGCCTTGACGGATTCGACCGAAGCAATTTGTTCAAACTGCTCAACTTCGACGCCAACATTGGGCAACTCGACATAGGTGATATCGCCTAACGCATGCTGGGCATAATCGGTAATGCCAATCGTAGCGATATTACCTTCAATGCTCACCCATTCGTGTTCTTTAGTATAAAGCAAATCTTTCAAAACTTCCATCTGGGGTCTCCTCCGATTTTTAGTGTTTCAATGAACCCTTGCGATAAAAAGGTCGTAAAGTCACTTCTGCTTCCTCTTTGATTTTATCATCACCGAAAAAGATCTTTTCTCCTAAGGGGATCTCTGCCTTAACAAGCCCCAACCCGACCCCTTTTTTCAAATGCGGCGAAAAAGTCCCGCTGGTCACAAAACCAATTTCTTTAAAATCTTTAAAAAAAACTTTTTGAAGATGTCGCGGAGAACGGCGGCTCAACGATACAAATGAAATCATCCGACGATGTTGACTCGATTGCTGTTGTTTGAAAAGAGCTTCTTGACCGATAAAACTTTTTTGAAAATCAATGAACCTCTCTAAACCGGCCTCTAACGGAGAAATGGTGTCATCCAAATCATTGCCGTAAAGGCTATATCCCATCTCAAGCCGCAAAACATCACGGACACCTAACCCAGCGGACTTAACAATCGGATTCTTTAAAAGTTCCCGCCAAAGTTCCGTCATGCGTTTAGCGGGAAAATAAATTTCGAATCCCAATTCTCCCGTGTAACCCGTTCGGCTGACTATACATTTTTCTCCTAAAACGGGAAAAATGTCAAATGTAAAATATTTTAATTTTTCAATACCTGGGATCCACGTCTTCAATACATCGCGCGACAATGGGCCCTGAACATCGATCTTCCCGGTTTCTTCTGAAATATTTCTTAGAGTCCCCGACGATGATATATGGTTTCGGAGATTTTCGAAATCCTTATCAATCGTTCCGGCATTAGCGACAATCATCCATCGATCAATATCAAGACGGTAAACAACTAAATCATCCACAATGCCGCCCGAAGGATGAAGCATGAGACCATAACGGCAGGTTTTCAACGGCATATCGCAAATGGATTGAGTGACGACATGATCTAATCCATTTTCAAGACAATTCCCATCAATCAAAAATTCACTCATATGGCAAGTGTCAAAAAGAGAAACTTGGCTTCGGGTATGTTCATACTCATTCAAAATGCCCTCATACTGGACAGGCATGCACCATCCCGCGAAGGGAACCATGCGGGCTTTTAAAGCCAAATGTTCTTGGTATAAAGGAGTTTTTTTATTTTCGGTGTGAGTCAACATCGTAATGGCTGGGTATCATTCATCGTTAGAAAGTTCATCAAGTGTTAGAAGAATCTTATAAAAATTCTGGAAGTTTGTAAAGATAATTTCTTGGATTATTTCAGAAATGAAAAGATTGAATAAAAACCAGATGGGATTTCGTTGCGATTTTTATGCCCAAGGATTCGCTTAATGAAGAATCTTATCCAACATAAAAATGCCAGGCAAAGTTCCCAAACGAAAGTTTTGGAACGAAGTCTGGCGCGCCCAGAGGGAGTCGAACCCCCAACACCTAGCTCCGAAGGCTAGTGCTCTATCCAGTTGAGCTATGGGCGCCCATCAAAATTTTATCTAAAAAACTTGTTATATCGTAACAAAATTTCCTGCTACTGTAAAGACGAATTCTTGGTCTTTCTTGGTTTTTCTTCCTACGGTTATTTTATTAAACAATTAATATGAAATGTTCATAAATTCCAACACATATATTAGATAAAAATAAATCAAAAGAACAATGATTTTTTAATAAACCTTAACTTATTTGATCGCAATATCTTATAAGAAATAGCTATTAAGAATATTTAATAACAACCTGGCACAAGACTTGCTAATTTAATAATTAAACCATAAAAAGTGAGGCTATTATGAAAAAAATATCTATAATTTTCTTAAGTTTTGTTGCCATTTTCATCCTTTTAACCCCCTATGTTCATGCCAGTTATATGATCGATGGACGAGTTGAAGATTGGGGTGTTTGGCTTTACAATGAGCCAAACTCAGTCAACATGCCCTATCTTAACAACGAACTTCCTGACAGCAGTCCGACCATTGACTATATTACGGAGGACAACGCGGATATTAATTCGGGATGGACCAACGTCGGCCCAGGAAATAGTCAAGGCAACGAATATGATGTCGAGGCTTTCTATTTTGACAATGATGATGATTATGGTTATTTTGCGATCGTCACGGGGCTGCCCAATTGGAAAACCCAAGAAAGCGGGCATGTTTTCTTTGATTTAGGAAAATATCAAGACCCCGCCTCACCGACTGCCAATCCAACTGGTTATGAATTTGGAATTGATATTTTTGAGAAAAAAATGTATCTCAATTTGGGACCAGAACAACTTGTAAACTTGTCCGGACACGAAACAACAAATCCTTGGAGACTCGGGGTCAATCGACAATACATTGGCGACGTTGATTTCGTTTATAGTGGAGACCAGCATAGCCACTATGTTCTGGAAGGAAAATTTGATCTTGATTATTTGCCTTTATCCATGGATCCGACCCAATCCATCTGGGCCCACTGGACTATGTTATGCGGAAATGATGAGCTCGATTTATTGGGATCGATCAACAGAACCGTGATCCCTGAGCCATCCAGTTTATTATTGCTTTCTTCAGGCCTATTATTCGGGTTCAAAAAACGATTTAAAAAAGCTTAACGCATCGGCTTTTTTAAAAAGAATACTCTCCCTCAACCCAAAGTGGGAATCTGTCACTTCACGATCGTTTGAGAAAGTAATTCTCTCGTCGTATTCTTATCTTGGATGTAAACTTCCGGAGGAAATTCAATCGAGTCTTTAACCTGATCTCGAATCACACCTTTTAGCAAATTTTGCTGTTCGGTGTCTTGGGGATCAAAAAGAGGGCGACTGCTCAGGTCATTAACAATCGCAATAGCAGGGTGAGCGGAAAAAGTCATCATTTTTAAGATCCGCTTCACTAACAGGCATAAAAATTCAGGTTTATCTTTGTAAACTTCCACCGCCGTTTTAAGCGTCACTTTTCCCCACGGCTCATCCACGAGTTTTGTCAAAAGACCATAAATAGAGGAATATTTCACCAGACGCTGTTCGCCGGCTTTGGTCTTAAGAGAACTATTAATCACCGTTTGCATCATCTCCAGATGATTAAAGGTCTTGACCTCCCCATGGACATCAAAGGCCAATAAATCAAACGTAAAAATGCCGTGCATGCTGGCCGAGGCCTTGAATAAACTGCTCGCCATGAAATCCTCGACCGAATCCCACAAAAAATCTTCCTCGTCCCGAATAATCGAAATCGCTAAAAGCTTACATTCCTGCCCTTCCCGAACGGCCTTATAACGCTGGATTTTCCCATCAGGCTGGCCCTCATAATAAATCTCATCAAAAATCGGCAAGAAACTGAACAAGCAAGAGTTCTGAAAATGGGCATCGATTAAATTAACAATATTTTTGATCATGATCTCTTTTGTCCTCTATTCAAAAATTTGGCGGATGATCCCAAGGGCAAGGTCTTGCTCCATAAAATACGGGCTTGTCGCAACTGTCACAAAACTGGTCAAACGTAGCAACTGACGGATCTTTTCAATTTTATAATTTTTCGGGAGATAGTCCATCTCTTTTGCAAAAATATCCATATCGAGGTCCAAGACAATTCCTGGGGGATAATCCTGATCAAACGATTCCTGACTATTGACAACATCGACTGAAGAAAATATCCCAGACTTGATCGCTGGCTTAATAAAGTTTCCGACGTTAATTTCATAATTCGTATAATCAAAAGCTTTCCTTAAATCAATCGGACCGTTCATGTCAAGATCGAAGTCTTTTGCAGGGACTCTTAAATCACTATGCTCATCCACGTGAACCAACCTGGAACCTTTAAGAATTTTCCCTGTCTTCAGACCCCAAATCCAAAAAAAGAATGCATGGTTATGGTTATCAAAGATGAAAAAATCTTGGGACCCTCTTCGCCAATAAATAAAATGTCGGAGCCCTTTTTTGTTAATCTCCTGGCCTTCGCAGACCTCACTAAAAACGATTTCCTCTCCCAAAATTAAATCGTGGAGATTCCCTTCGATAAGAGGCGGAATATAAATCTTCTTTTGTTGTCGGGTATCAAAAGAAAAGGCATTATTCCCTTTGGGTAAATCAAGATACATACCTTTATAATAAACCTTTAATTCATCGGCCATGGAACAAATGTCTCCCTTTCTAACTTCAAAACTATTTTATTATACATTTTATCATTGTCCCCAAAAGGTAAATGTTATAATATTTGCAACTTAAAAACAGAGCTATGATAAAAAATCTTAGAATAAAAAACCTTTTTGTCTTCCTGTTGTTGCTGTCCTGGGGAATTATTCTTTATTCCAACATCCTGTCCTCGAGCACTTTTCAAGATGATGACCACCCGACCATCACCAAGAATCAAGATATCCGGAACATCAAAGATATTTCAAAAATCTTCCACTCTTTTAACACGCGTTTCATTGTCGGATTAAGCTTTGCCTTTAATTATTGGTTGGGCGAAAACCATTCGTTGGGATATCACATTTTCAATGTCGGGACACATATTCTCTCAGCGTTTCTGGTTTACCTGATGATCCAACTTCTTTTTCAAACCCCTCAGATCAAAAAAAGCTTGCGACAAGAACATAAGGAATTGATTGCGTTCTTCGTAAGCGCTATCTTTCTGGCTCATCCTATTCAAACCGAATCCATTAATTACATAACTCAGCGTTTTAGTTCCCTATCTGCTTTCTTTTATATCGCGACCATCGATCTTTTCCTCTTAGCGCGTCTCAAAAATTCTTTACCTTTCTTGGGTGGGGCATTGCTGACGACGATCATGGCCATGTTCTCCAAAGAACACACGGTGACATTACCGATAATGATTGTTCTCATCGAATACACATGCTGGGGACCATTAAATCATGATTTCATCAGTCGGATAAAGAGACTCTTTCCCTTTATCCTTACCTTAGGGATTATTCCGCTGACACTTTTAAACACACCGATTGACACAACAAAAACCGCCCGGATTGCCAATATCAGAATTGAAAAATCCTCTGACGGGCAAATCCTTGATAAAAAAGTTGATATTACCCGGGCCCATTTGGCTCTTGATCGGAAATCCTATTTTATGACTCAGTTTAATGTGCTCAACACCTATCTTCGTCTCTTGGTCCTCCCGATCAATCAGAACCTTGATTATGACTATGCACTGTCCCAAGGGTTCCATGAACCTAACACAGCCCTTTCCGCCATTTTTCTATTCATCATCGTTTTTTTCGCTTTTCTCGTATTTTCAAAAGAACGACTTCTGGCTTTCGGAATCTTTTGGTTCTATTTAACCTTATTTCCCGAATCCAGCATTATCCCCATCGGATATGTCATTGGAGAACATCGTTTATATCTGCCAATGGTGGGATTTGCAATTGCCATAGCGATTATTCTCGTCAAAATCGTAAAAACCCCTAAAAAACTCGTATCCCTGATGCTTATCGTGATCTTTGTTTTCTCGGTTGCGACCTATCGACGGAACAGGGTTTGGACAAACGAGATTTCTCTCTGGCAGGACACCATAAAAAAATCCCCTAGACTCGCACGAGCTCATAACAATTTAGGCGCCGCTTATTTACTCCAGAAAAAATATCAAGAATCTATCCCTTGTTTTAATAAAGCATTGGACATTCAACCCAGACTGGCCACGACGTATCTCAATCGCGGCATCGCTTATTTAGAATTAAAGAACTTTTCCGCTGCCCTCGCTGATTTCAACGCGACTCTTCGGCTGCGGCCTAACTATTCTGAGGTTTATAACAATATCGGAATCATTCATTATAACTGGGGGGATTTCTCGACTGCAATCCACAATTATACACAGGCCATTGACCTCAATCCCAATTTAGCCGAAGCTTACAACAATCGAGCAAACGCTTATAAAGCAATAAAGGAATATCAAAAGGCCTTGCAAGATTATAACCAAGCCATTAAAATTTATCCAAAATATGCTGATGCCTATCTCAACCGCGCAGACTTATTTTTAAAACAAGGATACCCGGATTTTGCGTCCCAGGATTTAGACCGGGCCCGAAAATTACAACAAAGGCGTTCCTCCTATTAAAAACATTTGGATAAAAGTGGGGCAAAGATGATCCTTTCTGTAAAAGACAACCCAATGACACGAAAATTAAATATTTTTCTCAGGCGAAACTTCATTGTTTTGACATTGGTCCTCTTAGGATTTTTAATTTATTCCAATATTCTCACCCACAGCTGTTTTCAGGATGATGACCGTCCCACCATCGTGAACAACCCGGACATTCGAGACTTAAAAAATATCGGCCTCATTTTTCATTCATTCCATACTCGTTTTGTGGTGGGATTAAGCTTCGCTTTCAATTATTGGCTGAACGGAATTAACTCTTGGGGCTATCATCTCTTTAACGTCATCTGCCATATCTTGTCCAGCCTATTTGTCTACCACATCATTCTACTTTTATTTCAGACACCCAAACTCCAAGGGCATCCCTTAAAAAGATTCGATCATTATCTTGCCCCCTCTATTGCCATACTATTTCTCGTCCATCCGGTCCAAACCGAATCCGTCAACTTCCTGACCCAAAGATTTTCTTCGTTAGCCGGATTTTTTTACCTTGCCACGATTGATTTTTATCTTCAAGGAAGGTTAAAAAATTCATGGCGGTTCATCTTCGGTGCACTTCTGACCACCATTTCGGCGATGTTTTGTAAAGAACATACCGTGACACTGCCCATTATGCTATTGCTGATTGAAGTTTATTTCTGGGAGGCACGCTTGTGCCGGAAACGTTGGCTTATTCTTTCCCCATTCCTTTTAACCATGGCGGTTATCCCCATAATGCTACTCAATACACCTGTTGACACGACATCAACAACCCGGATTGCCAACATGTCAATCCAATTCGATCCCGAAACAAAAGAGATCCTGGAGAAGAAGATTGACATCACACGGGCGAATCTCGGGATGGACAGGAAAGAATATTTCTTAAGTCAATTTAATGTCTTTTGGACATACTTGCGTTTGCTCATTTTTCCGGTTAACCAAAACCTGGATTATGATTATCCGATTACGAAAACATTTCTTAATTTCCAATTTGTTCTTTCCGCATTGGGAATATTCTTAATTCTCATTTTTAGCATTAAGGCATTTAATACGGACAGGCTTCTCTCATTTGGGATTCTATGGTTTTTTCTCGTTTTATTGCCGGAATCCAGCGTGATACCGATCGGATATTTGATCGGAGAGCATCGCCTTTATCTTGCCGTCATGGGATTCGGGATCGTCGGAACAGTTCTTCTTTTAAAACTTATCAAAAATCCACATAAATTCCTTCTTTTAGGCATCATTATCACTTTTATTTTTTCGATGGCCACTTATCGACGGAATATCATCTGGACAGACGAGTTATCCCTGTGGAGTGACGTCATCCAAAAAGCTCCGCGAAAAGCCAGAGCCTACAATAACCGAGGGAATATTTGGGCAAGGATGCAAAGATCCCAGGATGCGATTCAGGATTTCAATAAAGCCTTGGCCTTAGTTGAAGAATATGAAAAAACAAACCCCACGCCTCTAAAGGGGGCTGTGAATTTAATGCCCGAAAAATGGAAAATACTGGGGAACCGCGCCAATGTTTATCAACAAATCAAAGATTATGAGCGGGCCCTGAACGATTACAATCAGGCGATCCAGCTGAATCCCCAGTATGACCTGGCCTATGTCAATCGAGGGGTGACTTATAGTTTAATCAAAGAAAATGATAAAGCGTTAGCTGACTATACCGAAGCCATTCGTATTAATCCTAAGAATTTTGCCATTTATAACAATCGCGGGAATATTTATTTTATGAACGGACAATATCGAAAGGCCTTAGACGATTACAATATGTCTCTCACGCTCAATCCTCACAATTCTGAGGCTTATCTGAACAGGGCGAATATAAAATCAATGATAGGAAACTTCCGAGGAGCCTGGGATGATGTTCAGAAAGCTCAATCCTTAGGGACAAAGGTCCCCCTGGACACACTGGAATACTTTCGACAAAATGCTCAAAATCAATAAGACTATTTTGTATAAGCACCTGAGGACCTCTCCCCTCGTCTTTTATCTCATCGCTATTGCCCTGGGATTTATGATTTATTCGAATATTCTAACGCACAGCTGTTTTCAGGATGACGATCAAGAGACAATCGTCAATAATCTTTCGATTCGCCATCTTTCGGATGTGCAAAGCATTTTCCATTCTTTCCACTCCCGATTTATTGTTGGTCTAAGTTTTGCCTTAAATTATTGGGCGGGAGGACTTCAATCCTGGGGGTATCATTTATTTAATATTATCATCCATATTTTTTCCTCCATGCTAGCCTATCAATTAGTCTTATTGCTCTTTCAAACACCACGCATGCAACAACACCCCTGCAGATCTTCTCAAAATCTTCTGGCCATGGCCGTCGGGCTCATTTTTCTGACACACCCTCTGCAAACAGAATCCATCAATTTCCTCACCCAACGATTTTCCTCTTTAGCTGGATTCTTTTCTCTGTTAACCGTGACGTTCTATCTTAAGGCCAGAATAAAAAATTCAAGGAGATTATTCGTCTTTGCCTTTTTATCAACTGTCGCCGCCATGTTTTCCAAAGAAAATACAGTGACGCTGCCGTTCTTGCTGGTTTTCATTGAAGGATATTTCTGGGGGGACCTGACGAATTGCCTGAGAGAACGATTGATGATACTTTTACCTTTCCTTTTGACATTGATCATTATCCCCTTAACACTCCTGCAGACCCCGCTGGACACATCCCCTATCGCCCGCATTGCGAATATCTCCGTCGATGTGGACCCCCAAACTAAACAGGTTATTGGCAAAAAAATCGATATCACGCGTGCGAATTTGGCGTTAGACCGGAAAGATTATCTTTTGAGTCAGATCAATGTCATGGTGACCTATCTTCGACTCTACATCTGGCCTATTAATCAAAATCTGGATTATAATTATCCTGTAACAAAAAATTTCTTTGAGTTAAAAACCCTGGGGTCTGCTGTCATCATTTTATTTCTAATTTTTCTGATCTACTTCTCCTTTCAGACGGACCGGTTAATCTCTTTTGGTCTTCTCTGGTATTTCTTTACGCTACTTCCAGAATCCAGCATCATTCCGATAGGGTATCTCATCGGTGAACATCGACTGTATCTGCCGATTGTCGGACTCACCATGGCTATAAGTCTAGGCCTGGCGAGAATTCTGCGAACACCGCAGCAATTTGGATGGGCCATTTTACTTTTGATTGTGATTCTTTCTTTGGCAACTTATCAGAGAAACAATGTTTGGACAGATCCTCTGTTGTTATGGAATGATGTAATTTTGAAATCTCCCCAAAAACCCAGGGGATACAATAATCGCGGCGTTATTTATGCCTTAAGGTCGCAGCATCAAAATGCCATTGCCGATTATACGGAGGCAATCAAAATGAAGCCCAATTACCCGGAAGCCTATAAAAACCGCGGGATCAGTTATTATCGCATTGGCAACCGTGAAAAAGCTCTCTTGGATTTCAACCAGGCCATCACCTTATTCCCGGATTATGCGGAAGCTTATTTCAATCGGGCCTTGCTGCATCATGAGGAAGGCAATACTGATAAAGCCTTGGCGGATTATTCAAAAGCGATCGAACTTAACCCGAAATATATTGATGCCTTTCATAACCGCGGTTTCCTTTTGAAGGAAAAAGGGGAAACGTTGGCGGCCCTGGAGAACTTCAATCAAGCGATTGCTGTCGATTCAAAAAATGCGGAAAGCTATGAGAATCGTGGGATATATTTTTATCGTGAGGGGAACTTTGATAACGCTATCGCTGATTTTACCTCCGCCATCAAATTTAACCCACATTCTTCGAAGGCCTATCTCAATCGGGGAAATGCCTCCTGTGCTCAAGGCAACTATTCGGACGGAATTGCTGATTACACCCAAGCGATTCACCTCAATCCCTCTTGGGACATGGCTTATAACAACCGCGGGATCGCCCAGCTCAGGCAGAAAAAGTTTTTGATGGCCATCCAAGATTTTACTGAGGCACTTCATCGTAATCCCGTTTATGCGGAAGCTTATAATAATCGAGGAAATGTCTTTTTCTCACAGAAACAATTTGACAAAGCCATTGCCGATTATACGCAAGCTATTAAAATCAATCCGAATTATGGTCAAGCCTGGCATAATCGCGGCGTGGCTAATTATTACTGGGGGAAACACCCCGAGGCAAAACAAGACCTTGAAAAAGCAGCTTCTTTGGGAATGGCAATAGACCCGGGGATAAAATTCCTCATCAAACAAGATGACGAAAAAAAATAAGCGATGTCCTGAAAGAACCAAGAAATAAAATCTTTTAAAAAATAATTGTAGGCTGGCAAGGAACGGCTAGAATAATGAAAAAGGAGAGAAACATGTCATTTAATGACCTGATGAATACCGTAAGACACCTGGATAACCGCATAGCCAAATGGATGATACGCCATTTTTATATACTTTTCTTTGAAATATTCCTTGTTTTTGTTTTCCTTTTGTTTTTCGTCAATATGCTCAAGGTGATTGATATTTACAGCATCGCTATTCGAGGGAATCTGATCGACCGACTCCTCGCGATTCAGACGGCCCAAACAACGCTCATCCTCTTGCTCCTTTTGCTAAACTCTTTTTGGATGCTATTTATGTTTAATGCGATTATCCGGATTCGTTTTTCTGTGAGGGATTTAAACTACCATTTGTCCCGTCGGAAGGAAGCCCAAAACCCACGGTAAACTTGTTGGATTTAAAAGTACTCCTCGTACAAGTCTTTAGCCAAATTCACAAACTTCCGAAAGCGTCCCGTTTTCTCGGTCGACTTGAGAAAACTATCGTATGGGGGCAATAGGGCCTGCTGGGTGAGCCCCATGGTCGAAGAAAAAGTGGCGGGTTTATTGAAATGAATCGTTTCAACCTGAATTTTTGCTAGCTTAACCGGAAAATTAAACAATTTTTCTATCCGTTCAATCAGCCCCGAGAGAAGACATCCGCCGCCCACGACAACAATACCGTCATTAATCCGGTCATAAAAAGGAGACTTCTTGACCATTTGTTCCAGACAGTTTCCGAGCCTGGTAATCTCGGGCTCAATGGCCTGATAGATGTTCTCCTTTTTGACGGGAGAATAAGCCATATCCCGTTTGATAAGGATTTCGTCCTTTTTACTATCGCCATCGGTTTCAACATCCCCATAGGATTTCTTGATTTCCTCAGCTAAATCCCGAGAGACATCTATTCCTTTGGCAATACTATCCGTCACTTGATTCCCTCCCAAATGAAGGATATCCATTCCCCTTAAAATTCCGTCTTTAAAAATAAGGATGTTGGTTGTCGTCGCCCCAATATCAATCAGGACAACCCCGTTGTTTTTATTTTGCTTAGTAAGACAAATCTCACTGGCTGCCAAGCTCGAAAACGAAACTTTAGAAAATTCAAAACCTGCCTGATGAACCGCTTTCGTGATGTTCGCCACCAAATTAATATTCGCCATCAATAAAAGAAGCTGCGCCTCGACCTTCCGTCCGTGCAGTCCGATGGGGTTTAAGGCGATGGTTGATTCATCGATCGTGTACTGCTGAGGAAAAGAATGGATGATCTGTTCCTCCATCTTGATGCCTAGGGAGCTGGCTTGTTTATTAATGCGACGGATATCCCCGGGCGTAATCACTTTCGAACCGCGGTCAAGGAGTGGAAAAATCGTCCCGCACATTCGGGCATGGATAAGACTGCCGCCAATCCCCAGATGAATTTCCTTAACCTTCTTCCCTACCTTCTGATAAACCCCTTCCAAGGTGTCAAACAAACAGCCTGATAATTCGGTTAAGTCCGTGACCGAACCCCCATCCAAACCTCGGGTCGGCGCCACGTGGACGCCCAAAAGTTCTAAGGCCCCTCTTTTTTTATCAAAACGGGTCATACAGGCCTTAACCTGTTTAGATCCCAGGTCGAGTCCGCAAAGTATTTTTTCTGTCATTGTTTTTCCCCAAAATAGGTTCTTGAAACCGCAGATCGATATAACGGGTATCTGCTAACTCTGATTTAACTTGTGATAGAACTAATCCCAAAAGATTCATCTTCTTTAAAATATCATCCTGATCAATGATGATCCGCAGATCCGGATTCAAATAAAAGGTGATTTCCGAAAGACGCGTCATGTCCATTTTCTGAATTTGAAAAGAGGCGAGTAACGGCGTCCGGCGGAAATCTTTAATGATCTTGACCGCCAACATAAGGCCCTTATCTCTGACAACAGTGCCTGGGACAGGCTTACTTTGAGTAAAACGAATGCCTGTCACATACGGAAACTGGGGATCGATCTGATCCAATAAGGCGAGGATCGTTCCTTGTTCATCCAAGAGAGCATCGGTCCGATTTAACTTCGTTTGCAAAAAAGGTTTGCGCTCCTTGGCATAGATCACAATTTGATTCGGGAAATTCCTGAAAACCTTCAGATGCGATGTCTGTGGATAACGGGATTTCAGCTGTCCTTCAATATATTTAATATCGACGTCAAAAATGCTTCGCCCTTTCAACCGCTCAAAACTTTCAGGGTTAATATATTGCAAGGATTTCGAATAAACGATATCTTTGACGCGAAACCGCGGAGATTTCTTCAAAATCGCAAAAACCTGATATCCCACCGCTGACAAAATGAGGAGGATAATAATCCACAGAAAAAGATACCTGAAGAAATTTGAGAAAGCTTTATAATCTTTTTTTCTATTTCTTTCGGCCATAAGCTAATTCCAATATTTTTAAACACAGTTCACTAAAATCAATCCCGACGGCCCTGGCCGCCTTAGGTAAAAGGCTAGTCGCGGTAAAACCGGGAATTGTGTTAATTTCTAAGACATAAGGAATCTGTTCTTCACTCAACATGATATCAACCCGAGAAAGATCCCGGCATCCTAAAGATTGATAAGCCCGCAATCCAGACTCTTGGACTTTGCGGCTAACCGACTCTGGCATGGGCGCTGGCACAATATATTCAGTTGTACCACTTTCATACTTAGCTGAAAAGTCGAAAAACTTATTTTTTGCTCTGATCTCGATGACCGGAAGGGCTTGTTGGCCCAAAATCCCGACGGTCAATTCTCTGCCACTGATATAATCTTCAATAATGATCTCAGGATCAAATTGAAAAGCATGCTCAATCGCTGAAGCAAGATCACTTTTTTGATTGACAAGGCCCACTCCAATACTGGAACCTTCACAAGTTGGCTTGACCACAACCGGAAATTTCTGTCTTTCATTAATAAATTTTTCAATTTCTTTCCCACGATCTTTTCTCAAAACGATAAAGGAAGGAACAGTGATTTGGTTTTTTTGAAAGATCTCTTGAGAAACAGCTTTATTAATCGCCCGTTGGCTCGCCTCAATTCCCGATCCGGTATAAACGACCCCCATTTTTTCTAGCAGGGCCTGGACAGATCCGTCTTCTCCAAAACGGCCATGAAGAGCCAAAAACACAATCTCAATGTCATTCTTCTCAATCAAACCAAATAACTCATCTTCATTTTGAGAAGTTAAAACAAGGTCCTTGACCTGACAGCCGTAATTTTTAAGGGCTTCATAAATCGCATGCCCGGACTTTAAAGAAATTTTACTTTCGGAAGAACTTCCTCCCATCAGAACGCCTATGCGGCCCAGGCGTTCAATGCGTTTTTTCTGAGAACACGCGCACGTGCTTAATCCATCACGATTTGACATAACTCTCCTTCAATTTTTTCGCCAGCTCATCGGAAACTTTCCCGATATCCCCAGCGCCCAAGACAATGACTAAATCTCCTTCTTTGATGTTTTCAAAAAGACAGTTGGTAACGTCTTCTTTTTTAACATAATCTATCGCCAAATGCGTCTTATTTTTCAATTTTTCATAAAGACGCTGCGAAGACACACCTTCGATTTCAGGTTCTGAAGCAGCATAAATATCCGTTAAAACCAAATAATCGCTTAAACCCAGAGCGTCCACAAACTCATCCATCAAAAATTTCGTCCTTGTATAACGATGCGGTTGAAAAGCCACGACAATGCGTCTCTTGCCAAAAGTCTTAGCGGCGAGAATTGTTTGACGGATTTCATTAGGATGATGTCCATAATCTTCAACAACCATGATGTCATTGATATCCGCTTTTAACTGAAATCGACGCTGAACACCGCTAAAATCAGCCAAACTGCGAGCAATCACATCAAAATCAATGGAAAGCTCAATCCCGACACCAACACAGGCTAAGGCATTGAGGATATTGTGTCGTCCCGGAATTTGAAGAGAAACCTGTCCTCTCTCTTTGTTTTTTACAAAGCAACGAAAACGCGAAGAATACCCCTGGCAGATGATATCCCGCGCGGAAATCTCGTTATCCGAAGAGAACCCATACGTGATATACCGTTTCTGACTGCTATGCAATAATGACTTTAAACGGTCATCTCCCCCATCAGCAAAAAGGCAACCTTCGGGGTGTGTCTTATCAATAAAATCCTTATAAGCTTTGAGGATATTTTCCAGATTATGATAATAATCCATGTGCTCAAAATCGATATTGGTGATGACAGAATAAAAAGGATTGAAATATAAAAATGAACCGTCACTTTCATCTACCTCGGCAACAAAATATTTTCCTGAGCCGACATTGGCATTATAACTTTCCCCGCTAATCACTCCTCCGATCGCAATGGTCGGCTGCAAATTGGCCTTTAAAAGCATATGCGCAATCATTGAAGTCGTTGTGGTTTTTCCATGAGCACCCGCAATCGCAATCCCCATTTCTTTATCCATGAGTTGGGCCAGAACCTGGGCCCGTTTCAAGATGGGAACTTGGTGATCCCGCGCCCAAGTGAGTTCCGGATTATCCTGAGATACCGCGGAGGAATAAACCACACAATCGGCAGATCCCACATATCGGGCGTCATGGCCCATAAAAATCTGAGCGCCACGTTTCATCAAGTTCTCGGTAAAATAACTTGATTTCAAATCGGATCCTGAGACTTTGTATCCTTTGGAGACCAGCAATAGCGCAATCGTCCCCATCCCTACTCCTCCGACACCAATAAAATGATAATGTTTACTCATCGTTGCAAGGACTCCAACCAAGCTTTATTTAAGTCATCTGTATTTCGAAAGCGCGCATAAGCCGCTTCCAACGCACTATCAAACATGTGCATTTCTTTTAACCGACGACAAAATTCAGCAAAACGGTATTTGCCGAATTCGGTAATCAAATAATAAACAACACTCGCCGATTCAGCATAAAAAAGTTCAACCGATTCGCGGGAGGCATCGGAAGACACTTGTTTTCGCGTCAGTTCATTTAAGGGGATAAATTTCTTTTCTTGGATCGCTTGTTTGACAATCCGATTGACCCCCCAACGCTTAGCCTTTTCCTGATACATAGCAACCCCTTCATCAAGCCACAAGGGGATATTTCCATGAAACCCGACAAACTCCCGAAAAATAATATGCCCTAATTCATGCGGCAAAACCGTATCAAAAAACCCATGCATCTGAGGAAATGTCCGAATGATCTTTTCCCGCATCACGGCTGTGCCGCTCGACCAACTGGCGTGATGGGAGGCGTTCAGGTATTCCTGATTGTCGGAATAAATATAAATTTTTCCTCGATTATCCCAACACCAACTGCTCATCCGCGCAAAACCTAAATTATCGGTAATCTCCGTATAATAACGTTCAGCGGCTTCCTCGACATTCTTAATAAAATCTAACGGCGCATCCTTATAATAAATAATA
>CAZAPN010000009.1:0-20200 GCA_964487145.1 uncultured Planctomycetales bacterium
AAACGCCAATAATAATGACAACCAACATGATTTCAACTAACGTAAAACCTTTATTGCGCATATTGAACCTCCTTAAAAGTTATCGAGTTATCGAGTTAGCGAGTTCGCGAGTTGTTTATTAATAAGAAGGAGTCCTTTCTGAACTCGACAACTCAATGAACTCATTAAACTCGCCAACTGAATTTATTTCATAATCATATCCATCTTAAAGATCGGCAAAAGCATCGAAATCACAATAAACCCCACCACGGAACCAATCACCACAATCATCAACGGCTCTAATAATGAAGTGAATGTTTTGACAAACCGATCAGACTCTTTTTCATAGGAATCCGCCAACCGATTCAATGATTCTTCGAGTCGTCCGGACTCTTCTCCGACGGAAACCATGCTGATAGCCATGTCCGAAAAAAACCGACATTCTTTCAAAGCCGCTGTGAGGCTCTTGCCTCCCGACACCTGCAACGTCACGTTCGCGAGTTCTTTTTTCAAGGCCTCGTTCGATAAAATGGCCCACACGGATTCTAAAGCGGTAACAATGGTGATGCCACTTTTCAAAAGGCTCCCCAAGGTCCTCGCAAATCGCCCCATTTCGACATTGATGATAAATTGACCAATCAAGGGGATTCGTAACTGTAAAGTATCCAACCGAAGGCGGCCCTCAGGAGACGAGCGATAACGTTTAAAATAAAATCCGACTAAAATAATAACAGCGAGAATCAGCCACCAAAAATGAAGAAAAAAATTGCTGACATGAATCAAAATAAGCGTTGGCAAAGGAAGGGTCTGGGCCATATCTTCAAACATGACGGTCAACCGGGGAATAACAAAAGTCAATAAAACACTGATGGTGAGAATCCCCACCAAAAGCATGAGCCCCGGATAAACCAAACTCGAAATGACTTTTGAACGCGTTTCCTGTTCTTGTTCAGTAAACTCCGCCAATCGTTGTAAAACGAGGTCCAGGTTTCCCCCCGTCTCACCGGACTTGACCATATTGACATAAAGCGGAGAAAAAACTCGCGGATACTCCATCAGGGCGGCCGACAGGCTTCCGCCATCTTGAACCACCAAATAAATTTTTTCAATAATGTTTTTTAAAGCAGGATTTTTAATCTGGTTTCGGGAAACATCCAGAACTCGCAAAAGCGGAACACCGGCGCCAAAAAGATCAGCCCATTGCCGCGTTAAAAGGGTTAGTTCAGAAAATTTAATCCGCTGAGAAAACCCAAAAGAAATTTCTTTTGTTTTAACAGGAGATGATTTGAGAACGGCCCCCAAGGGAACGACATCTAACGGCGTATACCCTAAACGAATCACTTGCTCAATGGCGGCGTTCAGATGTTCTGCTTCCACAACGCCGTTGATGATTTCCGTCGGACCCCGCTTGGCTTTATAAGAAAACTTGGGCATGGGCAAAAGGATTAAATGGATTCCTGAGTCACGCGAATCACTTCGCTGGGGGTTGTGAGACCTTGCTTCACTTTTTCCCACCCGGAGTCGTGCAATGTTTTCATGCCGAACTGCACAGCCTTGTTTTTGATTTGGCTGGCGGTCGTACGCGCCACAATCATTTCCCGGATCTCCTCATTCACGACTAAAAATTCATAAATCGCTTCCCGTCCGTAATATCCTGTCATATTGCAGGAGTCACACCCTTTGCTTTCATAAAGGGTGATCTGATCAACGGGCTCCGTGATATTAAATTCTTTCATGACCTCCGGGGTCATTTTGAGAGGCTGTTTGCAATGGGGGCAATTTAACCGGATAAGTCGCTGGGCGATAAAACATTCAACGGAGCTTGCCACCAAATACGGTTCAACGCCCATGTCTAAAAGGCGTGTCACCCCACTGGCGGCGTCATTCGTATGCAGCGTTGAAAAGACCAGGTGTCCTGTTAAGGCGACCTGAATCGTGATCTCGGCTGTTTCAAAATCACGGACCTCTCCGACCATCATGATATCCGGATCATGGCGCAGCATCGAACGCAAGCCCGCGGCGAAGGTCAACCCAATCGGCGGATTGACCTGAATCTGAGTAATACCTTTCAACTGATATTCAATGGGATCTTCAATCGTAATGATCTTTTTATCAACCTGATTCACTTGGGAAAGACAGGAATATAATGTCGTTGTTTTTCCGCTTCCCGTGGGGCCTGTCACAAAAACAATCCCATGCGGCTTTTGTATCAACTCTTGCACGATAGCCAATTCGTTAGGAGAAAGCCCCAGCTCTTTAAGGCTATAAAGTTTTGTCGAACTTAAAATACGGATAACGACACTCTCTCCATATTGCGTTGGCAAAAATGAAACCCTCAGATCCAAATCGACGTCTTTAACCCGGACCTTAAAACGGCCGTCCTGGGGAAGGCGTTTTTCGGCAATGTTCAGGTTCGACATGATCTTAATCCGGGAATTGATTGAATCCTTGAAATGTTTGATATCCGACGGGACTTTGGCATCATAAAGAACACCGTCAATTCTGTAACGGATCGCCAATTCATTCTCAAAAGGTTCGATATGAATATCCGTGGCCCGGTCGTGATAAGCCTCGAGCAGGATCTGATTGATAAATTTTCCTATCGATGCTTCCGATCCGATTTGTTCAATATCCTGAACAGCCGCGTCCTCATTTTTAGAGAGCTGGACGGTGCCCATCATTTTCTCGATTGTTTCCGCCCCGACACCGTAATACTGACGAATCGCTTCCATAATATCTTTTTCGCTGGCCAAAACAGGCTTTAATCGGGCATGAACAACTAATCCGACTTCATCCAAAACATGAATATCCAAAGGACGGCTTAAGGCCACGGTCAAAACATCTTTTTCAAAACTCAAAGGAATAATTTTATAATGATAGGCGAATTTGGCAGGGATCTTATCAATCACGTCGGATTTAATGTCTAAATCTTTCAAGCGGACAAAATCAACCCCCAATTGCTGGGCGAGGATGGGAAGATAAACCCCTTCTTCGCTCACAAACCCTAACCGCACCAACGTGACCCCCAGCAATTCTCCAGTCTTCTTCTGTTCTTTGAGGGCCGTCTCGAGTTGTTGAGGGGTTATGACTTTATCCTCAACAAGAAGCTGACCTAACGGGGATTTGTTTTTAGGAGGCATATGATTTTATTTAAGTCCGGGAAAACTATCTGTCTGATAATCTAAGGGGTCTTACTGAGACTGACTCGATAATAATTGCTGCTAAAATCTTTGAGTTCTTTATCGATAGGCTTGACATAGGAAATAATATCTAAAACTTTTTGGACCTCAATTTCCCCGAATTTCTTGTCTTGTTCATAAACAGACACACGGCTTCCCACGGTCACGCCATTGACCATCCCCAAAGTCATAATGAAATTATTGTCTTTACGGTCAACCCACAAGACCCCTTCGGTGCGTTTTAATTCTTCGGGACCATACAAAATCTCGGCCTTGGATAAAAGGTCTTGTAAATCAACGGTTTTCCGTTCGACTTTTTTGGCATCCTCAGGGGCAAGTTCTTCTTGGCTCTTTTCGGAAATGATATTGACAAGCTGGACTTCGAGAGAGGCAATCCGTTCGGCATTTTTCTGGTTTGATTGTCCCATAAAATAGATGACGACAATAATACAGAGGAAGGAAATGACGAGGAACGTTAATCCAATGATGAGTTTAATTTTATTTTTATCAGCCATGGTCAAAGTTTAAGCTTTTCAATATCTTACTTTTAACACAAGGGCTCTTGTCTGTCAAACGAAAGACCTAAATTTCTATGTAATAATATTTAAGATTAATACAAATATAATTTTTTGAAGGAAAGATTAAGCGAAACCAAGAAGACGGCCTCCTTGATAGACCATAAAGGAAAGGACATAGGCCAATGCCGTCAAATAAAAAACCTGAAACAACGGCCACTTCCATCCGTTCGTTTCTCGACGCACAACAGCAATCGTCCCGATGCATTGCAGAGCAAACACATAAAAAACCATAAGACTTAAACATGACAACGGAGTAAATAACGGCCGCTCATCCGGCCAACGGGCCTCTTGAAAGGCCGCGCGTAACGGCTCAGCATGCTCATTCTGTTCATTGATATTGAAGACAATATTCATGGTGCTGACAAAAACTTCTCGGGCAGCGAAGGAACCGATCAAGCCGATCCCGATTCTCCAATCGTAACCCAAAGGTTTTATAACAGGTTCGAGGGTTGTGCCGATCATGCCGGCAAAACTCTTTTGTAAGTTTTCCTGGGGGTTCAAAAAATCATTTTTCGGATAACTCATGAGAATCCAGAGGATCAGAGAAAATCCGAGGATAATGGTTCCGGCTTTTTTCAAAAATATACCGGCCCGCTCCACCATTTGCAGAAGAATAAACTTTAAAGACGGTAAACGATAAGGCGGCAATTCCATGACAAAAAAAGGTGTTTGGCTTTTCAAAAGCGTCTTTTTAAAAACCAAAGCGACCACCAAGGCCCCCATCATCCCTAAGAAATATAAAAACAACATCATGGCGGATTTCTGAAAAACAGTCGCTCCCGGAACTATGGTGGCAATCAAAATCG
Source organism: uncultured Planctomycetales bacterium (assembly GCA_964487145.1). Classification (GTDB taxonomy): domain Bacteria; phylum Omnitrophota; class Gorgyraeia; order Zapsychrales; family CAZAPN01; genus CAZAPN01. Next base: position 4,543 of record CAZAPN010000009.1, read on the forward strand.
TATAAACCGGAAGCCTTGCCGAGCAACTCATCAAAGGGGCCACCATGATGGTGACCAGGCGGTCTTTACGATTTTCAATCGTGCGGGCCGCCATAATACCGGGAATCGCGCACGCAAAAGAGCTCAGCAAAGGAATAAATGATTTCCCATGCAAACCAATCCGGCTCATCAGCCGGTCCATAATAAAGGCGGCCCTGGCCATATAACCCGTGTCTTGCAAAAGTCCGATATAAAAAAATAAAATCAAAATCTGCGGCAAGAAAACAACCACTCCGCCCACTCCCGCGATAATCCCGTCCGTCAAAAGGTCCCTCAAATCCCCCGCAGGTAAAACCCTTTTCATCAAATCCGAAAGTCCCATAAACCCGTGATCAATCCAATCCATGGGATAAGTGGCGATTGAGAATATCGAATAAAACATAAGCGCCATGAGCCCCACGAAAATGAGCCAGCCAAAAACCTTATGCGTCACCCAGGCGTCAATCCTGTCAGATAATGATTTCTCCGCAACGCCTTTTTGCGTTAAAACATCTTTAACAATTTTCTGGATCCAGGCATACCGTGCTTCAATCACAGCCGAACGCCAGTTAATTCCCCATTCGGTGAGATTGTCGCGGATTTCGCGAATCAAATTCTGGGCCTCGGGAAAGTCTCTGACAGACTCTCGTTCTTTGTCCTCTTTGCTGACAAGAATCAAGGCTTCCAGAAAAGCGCTTTTTTTCGTGAAACCTTTTTGACTTAATAATAAATCCGTAAGGCGCTGAATCTCAGCTTCGGCCGGCTCGGACATCCGCCAGGAGCGCGTCATACAAGCCCCCATCGGTTTCATGAGTTGAGCTTTCAGGTCCTCAATTCCCTTTCCCTGATGACCGATAGTGCAGATAACAGGAACGCCTAACAGATGGGATAAACGATTATAATCAATTTTTAACCCTTTGCCATCCAACATATCAACCATGTTCAACGCAATAACGACGGGTATTCCTAAATCTTGAATCTGTGTCACAAGATACAGGTTTCTCTCCAGATTGCTCGCATCAACGACACACACCACTAAATCCGGCGAAGGCGTATCCTTCATGCGGCCAAACAAAACATCGTGCGCCACCTTTTCATCCAAAGAACGATACGTCAAACTATAAATACCGGGCAAGTCAATCATTTGAATGGCTTGGCCGTTGGATAACGTTAACTGACCCACCTTTTTTTCAACAGTCACACCGGGATAATTGCCGACTTTCTGCCTGAGCTTGGTCAAGGCATTAAAAATCGTGGATTTTCCGGAATTCGGATTACCGATTAAAGCAACGGTTAAAGTATTTTGCTCTTTAGGCATATTTTCTGATTATTCTTTGATAAGGACCTGAACAGTTTCTGCCTCATGCTTTCGTAAAGAAAGGTGATAACCGCGGATTTTAATGTCAATGGGATCCCCCATCGGCGCAAACCGGACAACCTCGACGGTGGTCCCGGGAGTCAGTCCCATTTCCATGATGCGGTTACAAACCGCTTCCTGGCAATCAATCGCTTGAACTTGTCCTGATTCCCCGATCTTTAACTGACTTAAAGGAATGATTGGCATGATAAAACCTCTTTTTAATAATTCAAACTATTCTTTTTAAAATAGGGACTTGTCATCGGGTTAAGGTTAAGAGGCCAGTTTAGTTTGCAGGTTAGGGTTAAGTTTAAATCCTTTAAATAAGAATTTATTTCGACTTAACCTTAACCCCTAAACAATACTGGCATCCCAATCCTAACCTAATAACCTAACCTAAATATGAAAAATTTAGAAAATTTCTATCTCCCCCCTTGCTTTTTACAAAATTCTGTGGCATATTTAGAGCGTAGGAGGTTTTAGATAGCGAAAGCAGCTAAGGCCTATCACCTTACAGGAAGACCCCAAGATACTATGGGGTCTTTCGTGTTTTAATGAGCCCTTTACTTACGCGACCGAAGGAAGCGTAAGTAAGACGGGCGAATTAACCCAACATCTGAAGGATGTTGGGAAAAACTTTCACTTCCTTACTAATAGTGCGAATTAACCCCGAGCGCTTCAAGATAAATTTTAAGGCGCGAGGGGTTTTTCCCTCGCTTCGCTCGGGATAATAAGGCCTAATGCTTACTGTCGCTTCGCTCCATAAGCATAAGGCCTTCTAAACGCGACCGAAGGAAGCGTAAGTAAGACGGGCGAATTAACCCAACATCCGAAGGATATTCAGAAATGACGTCAAGATGTCCCTTCTAACGAATTTACTTTAACGACTCGATTAAAACATCATCAAATTTCTCTCTAATTTTATCGAGAAGTTTATCGGCTAAGTCTAGAAAATAATTTGGACTGTTCGACATAGGGTCTTGGGCACTTTCTTTTAATCTCGAAACTTGTTCCAAGGCTTTTTCTTTTTCTCCTAAAACACAGTAGGCTTCCCCAAGATCAAAATAAGTCCCCGGGACAAGAGAGTTCTGTTTTAAGGCCCGCTGAATAGCCTCTCTATATTTTTCAAGCGCTACACTTTTTTCTCCGAGAACTTCATAGGCCCGCGCTAAATTGAAATAAGCTTCATTATTTGATGAAAAATGCGTTATAGCCTTCTCAAAACAATCAATCGCTTCTTGAGGCTTATTAAAAGATAAATAACTTTCCCCCATTCTATTGTATAGGTCACTCCTTGAATCCGGATCTTCAACAAAATTCAAGGCCTTCATATAAGACCTGATTGCCTTTTGATTGTTTCCATAATATTGAAAACATCTCCCTGCTTCAGTATGAGTTCTCACTTTATAAGGATCATAGAACATATACTTCCGTATCTTATATTCTTTCAATATAAATGGACAAATCACTCTTTCCCAATCACTTGAATAAGAGTACGATATCGCGCCCTTAAACAACATCCAAGACCAACTAAAAATAATTAAACATACAAAGATACTAACCATCAATAAAATAATAATTCTCAAAGAATGAAGCTTCATTCTTTAACCTCCATTTACGCTCAAAGAGATCCACTACTTTCTTCCCAATAACCCAAACATCTTCTTCTTATACGCCTCGACCCCCGGCTGATCAAACGGATTCACGCCCAACAAATATCCCGAAATCGCAACCGCCTTTTCAAAGAAATAATACAATTGTCCCAAACTGTATTCATCGGCCTTGGGAATTGATATCGTCATGTTCGGCACGCCCCCTTCGCAATGAGCCATGGCCGTTGCCCGATAGGCCTGTTTGTTGACAAAATCAATGTCCTTGTCAGCGACACAATTAAAATTATCAATGTCTTCTTTTTCTTTAGGGACTTTGATCTTATATTTGGACTTCTCGATATCAATGAAAGTCTCAAAAATATTCCTCACCCCGTCCTGCATGAGTTGCCCCATGGAATGTAAATCTGTTGTAAGCGAAAGTGACGCGGGAAAAATACCCTGACCGTTTTTTCCCTCGCTTTCTCCAAAAAGCTGCTTCCACCACTCGGCGACAAACAAAACATTATCGTAAAACGAAGACAAAACCTCGATGGCCTTTCCTTTTTTATAAAGAAGATACCGTGCCGCTGCATATTGATAGGCAATATTTTTTTCTAAATTTGGATCAGAAAAAGATTTTTCAGCCTCCCTCGCGCCGGCGACAAGCTTCTTGATATCAACACCCGCTATCGCAAGAGGCACCAGCCCCACAGGCGTCAGCACAGAGAATCTCCCTCCCACATCGTCGGGAATCACGAAAGTTTGGTATTCTCCTTTTTGAGCGATTTTTAAAAGAGCACCCTTTTTCGCATCCGTCACACAAATAATTCTTTCCTTCAATTGCTTGGCACTATATTTTTTCTCCATAAATTTCTTAATCACGCGAAAAACAACAGCCGGCTCTGTGGTTGTTCCAGATTTGGAAATCACGACAACCGTCACCTTCTTTGTTTTCAAATCTTCCAAAAGACGATAAAGGCTATCCACAGATAAATTATGTCCGGCATAATAAAGAGGAACTCCTTGGCCAGGGCGAATAAATTCAACCGTCGCACGAATTCCTAAATACGAACCGCCGATACCGATACTGACGACACAATTCGACTGTTTCTGAACTTTTTTAGAAAGCTTCGTCAATTCATTTAAGAATTTATCGTCGATTTGGCTCGGAAGATTGAGCCAGCCGGTGAATTCATGGCCCGCTCCGCTTTTCGTATGCAAAGCTGTATGGGCCTTTTCCACTTCCGCCCGAATCCCCGACAAATCATTCTGCTCAACAAAACCTTTCAGATTATCTAAATTAAGTTTGATGTCCATAAAATACTCCTATGATTAATGATTAACTGGTTCCTCAATAATACCACCACCTAAAACAACATCTTTATCATAAAAGACAACTGACTGGCCCGGGGTTACAGACTTGATAGGCTCATCAAATAAAACTTTTGCATGCTTTTCACTTAACGGTATTATCGAAGCAGTTACCTCGACGTGATTATAACGGATTTTGACTTTGGCGCGAAGACTTTTTTCCGAGGAATCGATGCTTAGAAAATTAACGTCTTGGGCCATTAATCCTTGAGAACAAAGCTCTTCCCCATCGCCGACAAAAATCGTGTTCGACTTGGGGTCCATGTGATAAACATAAACGGGTTTCCCCAAGGCCAAGCCTAATCCATCCCTTTGACCAATCGTATAATACGCCAGCCCTTTATGCTTTCCAAGAACTTTTCCATCCTTATTTTTAAAAAAGCCTGGTTGGAAAATTTTCTTTCCGACATGATCCTCCAAAAACTTTTTATAATTCCCGTCGGGAATAAAACAAATATCCTGGCTTCCGGGTTTATCAGCATTCTTGAGGCCAAACTTTTTGGCGAGAACCCGAACTTCTGTTTTAGTCAAATCGCCCAACGGAAAAAGAAGCCGTGGCAAGATTTCTTTTTTGATTCCATAAAGAAAATACGATTGATCCTTTTGACGGTCAGCGCCTTTTTTTAACTCAAAAAGATTTTTTGACGAATTATACTCAAGTTTAACATAATGTCCTGTCGCCAAATATTCTCCTCCGAGTTTTTGAATTTTGGAAAACAAAGTCCCAAATTTCAAGAAACGATTACACCGAACACAAGGATTGGGCGTTCGACCCTGAAGGTATTCTGAAACAAAATCTTCAATAATATCGTCGTTTAAATCTTTAGCAAAATTGAGGACATAATGGGGAATTCCTAACGTGAGAGCTACCTTTTTCGCATCTTCGATTCCTTCTAATCCGCAGCAGGACGGCCGACGACTTCCCCGGGCAGGGATATTAAAGCACATGGTCACGCCGACAACATCATACCCTTGCTCTTTTAAAAGGCCGGCGGCGACCGAGGAATCAACTCCCCCGCTCATCGCAATAAAAACTCTTTTATTCTGATTAGATTTTTTCATATCTCGTTATTTCGTCAATGGAATTATACGTCGCGTCCAAAAGAATCTTAAGCTCATCAAGGCTTATCGCCAGCGGCGGCATGAACACAATCACATTTCCTAACGGACGAAGAATGATGTTTTTTTCTCTTGCCTTCATGCAAACTTTAACGCCAATTCTTTGCTCCCAAGGATATGCCTCTTTGGTCTGTTTATTTTTAACAAGTTCAATCCCGACCATAAAACCTTTTTGACGTATATCTCCAACGTGAGTGAGCTTATTAAATTTCTTCAACTGCTCAGATAAAAATTTAATTTTAGGCTGGAGCTTTTGCAAAGTTTTCTCTTCTTCAAACACATCGAGATTTGCTATGGCTGCGGCGCAAGCCAAAGGATTTCCGGTATAGGTATGCCCGTGAAAAAATGTTTTCATCTCCTTGTAATCAAAAACAAATCCGTCAAAAACTTTCTTTGTCGTCAGCGTTGCCGCTAAAGGCAAATACCCGCCTGTAATTCCTTTGGCTAAACACATCAAATCCGGAGTTACTCCCTCGTGTTCACACGCAAACATTTTTCCTGTACGACCAAAGCCTGTCGCGACTTCATCCACAACAAGAAAGATATCGTACTTCCGGCAGATCCTGAAGATTCCTTGTAAGACTCCGTCAGGCCACATAATCATGCCGGCGGCTCCCTGGACAAGAGGTTCCACAATGAAGGCCGCGAGAGACAAGTGTTTTTCTTTTAAAATTTTTTCAACCTTGGCCAAATACTTTTTCATATAATCCGAAACGGATTCACCTTTTGTATCACGATAATAATAAGGGCAGGGAATGGAAAGCGTCTGAAAAGTCAAAGGCCCATAAACTTCATGAAACATATCAATTCCCCCAATACTCACACTTCCCAAAGTATCTCCGTGATAAGAATTCTCTAAATGGGCAATAACTCTTTTGCTTTTAACACCTTGATTCTGCCAATATTGGAAAGCAATTTTGATGGCCACCTCAGCGGCTGTCGAACCATTATCCGAATAGAAAACTTTTTCTAAACCTTTTGGCGCGATCTCAATGAGTTTTTTCGCAAGTTCAATCGAGGGGACATTCCCCAGCCCCAATAATGTCGAATGACTCAGTCGGTTGATTTGTGACTTTATCGCTTGGTTGATCTTCGGATGTCCATGGCCGTGAATATTGACCCAAAGACTTGAAACTCCGTCGATATAACGCCTCCCGTGAACATCCGTTAAATAAGAGCCCTTGCCTTTTTCGATAATAAGCGGTTCATCATTGAGCCAATCTTTCATCTGCGTAAAGGGATGCCAAACATGTTTTTTGTCCCAAGATTCTAACATCTGCACTCGTGCAACAAGTTTTGGATTGAATAAAATGCCTAAATTTAATTTTCGCAAACAACTGCTTAAAACATGGAATTTACTGAAACGCTTCATATACGGCAAAATTCCCAAAACTTTTACCCCACTCAATTGCTTTATAACTTTTGGATTTGTTTTCTCGGCAATTCCTGGTTTTTCTTTTTGAGATGAGTTAAAAATAATTCCTGCAACGTTGAGACCAAAATCTTTAAGCTGGTTAATGGTTAATAGGGAATGGTTAATGGTGCCCAAGCCTAAGCGAGAGACAAGAATCACATCCAAATCTAAATCCCGGATTAAATCGGCGACAAGATAATCCTTTGTCAACGGGACCATGAGTCCGCCCGCTCCTTCGACCAAAACAATATCATATTGGGACTCAAGCTTTCGGTAGACCTTCAGGATTTCTCGACGGTCAATCTTAATTTTTGCCCGCTCAAACGCTAAATGCGGGGACAAAGATTCAGGGGCATCATAGGGATTAATCAAACGCAAATCATCATGAAGATCCAGATGCTTTTTAAGAAATTGGGCGTCTTTACCTCCGCACTGGACAGGTTTCATAACGCCGACCTTAAATCCTTTTTCCCGCAATAAAGTCGCTAAGACAAAAACACAAACAGTTTTGCCAACCCCTGTATCTGTGGCTGTAATAAAGAATCCTTTTTTATTTAAATTTGGACTGAACGCAGATGGTCGCATATCTAACGCAGATTGACGCAATTTATCTTGAATATCATTTCTGCGAAAATCTGTGTGCCATCTGCGTAAATCGGCGTTTACTAAAGGAATCTTTCCATTCATTTCTTGGCCCTCACCCAAATCACTTCAAATGTGGCGTATATTCCGCCGTTAAACGAAAAATGTTTTTTATAAAAATCGTCGGCCCGCTCAAGGCTTTTCGTCCCGAAGAAGACATTGCGACGGGGGGCATTGGCCCCGATTTTTTTAATCCATTGCAAAACTCCAAAGATATCGTTAAACGGCAAGGTCATTTTCTGAGAAAAAATTTCCGGAAAACGGAATCGATTTTCCTGCAATGCGATTTCAATATCTTTTTTACTTACCAAGGAATGTTCTTGAAATTTTTTCCTTTGCTCTTTTGGAAGAGACGACTGTAAAGAAATCTCAAGTTCCCTTAAGGTGTTTTTTCCAAAACAGGTCACATAGACAAGGCCCCATTTCCTTAATGCCCGACGGATTTCCTTAAAAGAATCGATAGGATTCGGAATCCATTGATAGGCCAAGTTAGAAACAAAGACATCAAACATCCCGTCTTTAAAGGGAAGCTTTCCTCCGTCCCCCTGGATCAAAGATGCCTTGACCCCGTTTTGATGGGCTCGCGCCAACATTCCATGGGCTAAATCTAAACCGTAAAATTTCCCGTGTGGAAATTGAGGACAAATCTCTTTTAAGAACCACCCTGTTCCCATGCCAACGTCCAAAACCCGGCAATGAGCATCACTGGGTTCGATGGAGGCGATGAGCTTGCGGCCGATTTGCTTCTGCAAATCGGCCGCCGCGTCATAACTTTCGGCGGCTTTTGAAAAGGCTTCTTCGATGCGTTTATGCGACGTCTGAATAACCATGTCGATTTAAAAAATTCTCCAGTAATTTATTAAACTCCTGAGGTTTTGTCATGAAAGGAAAATGTCCGCATCCCTTGATGAAATCAAATCCACCCTGCCTCATCTTCCCCGCAAAATATTTCACGGCCATCGGCGGACACAGATAATCATCCGTGCCGCAAATAAAATGAACAGGAACAGAAATTCTTAATAGGGCATCAATTAAATCCTCTTTTTCAATGAAGGTCAAAAAATGCTTGAGGGCTGTTTGATTGGGGACAAAAGAATCTAAGCGTAACATTTGAGACAAATCAACCTGTTGATTTTCCCTCTCTTCAATGGTAAATAACGATCGGAAAAATACATTTAAAATCATGGGGTAATCCAAGTCTAATTGTTGATCCAATTTTTTGATACGGGAAATCTCCAGCCCATAGGGATAATCCTCTGATTTAAAAAATCTAGGCGGGGAACCGGCCAAAACAAGCCTTTGACCGTGGGCCGGGAAATGATCGCAATATTTTAGGGCCACCATTCCTCCCAAAGAACTCCCCACAAAGTTCAATTTATCCAAATTTAATTTCTGTCGAAGATATTCGATCTCTTCAGCCAAATCCGCTAAGGAAACCTGCCGCCAACTGCTTTGTCCGTGTCCGGGTAAATCGAGGGCAATCACTTCGTATTTGGAGGAGAAATATTTTAACTGCCCTTCCCAAATTCGGCTGTTCGCAGCCCAGCCATGAATAAAAAAAAGCACCTCGCCATGCCCTTCCACTTCACAATGCCAAGATATGCCTCGCGGCGTTTTTATATCAGGCATAGCTCTCGTCCTATCTTACTCAATCGATCTAAAAGAAAGTCTAAATCTTCCCTCGTATGCGTGGCCATCACCGTCAAACGAAGACGTGCGGTATCTTGAGGGACCGTCGGAGGACGGATCGCCTGGATAAAAACTCCTTCTTCAAATAATTTCTTTGAGAATTTAACAGCCACCTCAGGGTCCTTCGTTAAAATAGGAATAATCGGCGTTTGGGATTGCAAGATGTTAAAACCTAAATCCCTTAACCCCTGCGCCAGGTATTTTGTATTCTCCCAAAGCTTCTGCCGACGGTGGGGCTCTTGCTGAATGATCTGTAGCGCTTTTAAACTCGCCGCAACTATCGCCGGCGGCAGGGCGGTTGTATAAATAAAACTTCGCGAACAATTGATAAGATACTCCATCAAATTCTTCGAACCGCAACAATAGGCACCGTAACTGCCGACCGCCTTACTCAAAGTCCCCATCTGGATATCAATTTGCTTTTCTATTCCAAAATGTTCGGCCGCCCCTCGACCGTTTTCTCCCAAGACACCCAAAGCATGCGCCTCGTCAACCATAAGCCAAGCATCATATTCTTTCGCTAAAGAAACTAATTGATCCAAGGGAGCGATATCCCCATCCATACTAAAAACCGTGTCAGTAATAATCGCTCTTTTTTTAAAACCTTTTGATTCTTTTAACATTGCCTCTAACGCATTGATATCACGATGCGGATAACGTTTCCATTCAGCCCGGCTTAAAAGAATCCCGTCAACAATCGAAGCGTGGTTCAATCGATCAGAAAAAATAATATCTGCTCGATCAAAGAGACTTGAAATAATTCCCTGATTAGCCATGTATCCAGAACTAAAGACCAAGGAGCTTTCTGTTCCCTTAAAACGCGCGATAGATTGCTCCAACTCTTCAAATGGTTTCATATTTCCGCAAACCAAACGCGACGCCCCGCTTCCTAATCCATATTGGGCGATCCCCTCCATGGCCGATTGACGCAAACGAATGTCATCCGCTAATCCTAAATAATTATTTGAACAGAAATTAAGGACCTTTTTACCGTCGATAACAATCTCCCGCCCCTGAGAACTTTGAACAGTTTTTAACTGGCGCTTGAGATTTGCCCGTTCTAACGATAATAGGGTTTCGTTGAAAAAAGATGTTTTCATCGTTTCAAAACCTGCAAAATATCAGCTGTCATTTTTTTAATGATCACACCGGAATCTTTGCGGATAAGAAGCCCGCCGTCACTATCAATATTAATCGCCTCTCCCTCAAGAATTCCCTGGGGTTCCTGAATGCGAATCCGGCGACCCAAAGTCACCGACAATTCACGCCATTTTTGTGCGACAGGTAAAAATCCCTCATCAAGAAACAAAAGATACCAATGTTCCATTTGCCTTAAAATTTCTTTTGTCAATTCAACCCGAGAAATCTGCCGCTCAGCCTCGTGCTTTAAAGAAGTAGCCTCTTGAGGCAAAAGACTCATCGGTGTATTAACATTCAATCCGAGGCCGATGACAACAAATTTAACCCGGTCCGTTTCAGCATTTAACTCTGTTAAAATCCCGGCCACTTTCTTACCATGAAGCTGCAAATCATTCGGCCATTTGATGTCAGGAGTGATACCGCAATGAATACGAATAGCTTCACAAACAGCGACCCCCGAAAGCAGCGTTAACTTTGCCACATCGTTAGGGGAAAACTGTGGTCTTAAAAGAATTGACAAATAAATTCCTTTCCCTTCAGGAGAAACCCAAACCCTTCCTAACCGACCGCGTCCTTTTGTCTGTGTTTCCGCGACAACCACCGTGCCTTCCTCAGCTCCCTCTAATCCGGCCTGAAAAGCCATATCCATGGTGGAAGTGGCGCTCTCATAATAATCAATCCTCTTGCCGATGAGTTTTGTTTTAAGGCCAAATTGAATTTCACTACTGAAGGGCTGATCCGGAGAAGACACAAGCTGATATCCCAAATGAGGGACGGCAACGATGTCATACCCTAAATGACGTAATTCCTGCATATATTTCCAGATAGCGGCACGGCTAATCTTTAAGTGCTCACTGATTTCTTCGCCAGAAATATAGCCTTCTGTTTTCTTAAGAAAGTGGAGAATTTTTTCACGCATAGGAAATTGTAAAAAGGTTGAAAAGCACACCCATCGTAACTGATTTAATTTCAATTGTCAACCCAGATAATGATATTGGTTTACGAAAGCCCCTTTTTTCTAAGGAACAAGGGATTCGGGAGAGCTCGATTGACAAAAATAAGCTGAAATGTTATATTAACCGGCACTGGATTTAAGAGAATCACGGAATGTGACCATTATTCCCCTCGCCGTTAGATAGAAATTTAAACGGCTCGGGGTCAATTCCGATAGCGATTTATGGAAACTGCCTATAGGCAGTTTCCATAAATCGCATCGTCATTGAGGGGCTGTAGCTCAGTTGGGAGAGCGCTTGCATGGCATGCAAGAGGCCGAGGGTTCAACTCCCTCCAGCTCCACCAAATTTTGATTCACCGTTTCAACCTTCTATTGGGACAATAAAGAATCTTTGAACGTAAAACCATGTCGCGCGAAAGACTGATTTATTTGATTGGTTTGATTGAAATTCTGATTGGAATAATGACATTGGGTGCGGTCGGAATATCGGTCGTCACCGGTATGAACACAAAATCACCCAATGTTTTTATTTTTGTTGTTTTCACGGCAACCCTTTCTTTGCTCTTAGGCACCGGGTTATTACGATTCAACCGTATCGCCTATTTAACGCTGATCTATTTTGCATCTGTCATTGTGTTAAGCAAAATTCTCATCCTTGCCCAAATCATTACAATGAACGGGGCCTTAGAAACGACTATGTCCCCGATGATTAAAGAGGGGATTTCAATTTTTTATCACTCCTCTTTGATCCTTTATCTCAGCCAAAAAGATTTGAGCAAGCTTTTTATCAACTGATCTTTTCAGTTTCTTGTCTTTAAGCCGCGGTGGCGGAATTGGTATACGCGTCGGTCTCAAAAACCGATGATGGCGACATCGTGAGAGTTCGATTCTCTCCCGCGGCATTTCTTTTTTCTAATCCCTATGGATGAGACAACCGACAAAACCCTTTCCTCAAAGAACCTCATTATCCTCTTTCTTTTATTTATCTTCAGTCTTTTTATTCGTTTCACTCTCATCGGTAAAGGGCCTTTTCATCCCGATTCCCTCCTGCTTATCCGACAAGCACAAAAAACTCTTGAGACAGGTCAGCTACAATCTTATTTATTCGGTTATAATATTCCCGTTTTATTAACAAGTTTTTCTATTTGGATAGCTGAAAAAATCGGACTATCGAATCCCATCGCAGCGGCAAACTTCACAAACGTCCTTGTGGGAGCACTCTGTATTCCTGTTTTCTATTCTTTCTGCCGAAGAATGATAGATGAAAAATCTGCTTTTTTAAGCAGTCTCCTTTTGTCAACTCTCCCCCTTCACTGGTCACTGTCAACCTTTGCCGGGTCACAAATTTCCGCTTTATTTTTCCTGTTCCTTGGACTCTATTTTCTGTCTGCCCCAAAGAGTAACAGCAAAGCATTATTATATTCCGCAATCTCCTTTGGATTCTTCGGGTCTTGCCGACCGCAAGAACTCTTTTTTATGGCCCTTCCTATCAGTTATCTCTATTTGTCTCAACCACGTTCTCCTGAAGGAAAAGATACGACTCACAACTCCACATCTTTCATAAATTTCTTTATTTGGGGGGCGATCATTCTTTTAACAATCTTTTTAATCCCAATTCCTTTTCTTTCCCATAAAGGAATGCCGCCCAACTTTAGCACAATACGAAATCTATATCATGCCTGGCCAGCACCAAACCCCAACGATCCATCGCTAATTTTATTGATGTTCCGATTTGGATTAATCCTTCTGGCACGAAACATCAGTTACCTTATTATTTTCAGCGTGATCCCCGGTCTTATCCTGATGTGGAAAAAAAATCCTCGTTTTGTTAAATTTCTATTACTTTGGATATTCTGCGCTTTCGCCGGATACGTCGGACTTTTCCACAAGATTATGATATCCGATCGGTATCTGCTCTTGGCCGCACCTCCCTTCCTCATCGCATCAGCCTATTTATTCTCACTCCTATTAAACAACAGAAACAAGTTTATTCGAATGGGAACATTATTACTTTTCTTTTTTATTCTCAATTTATTTTCTGTTCAAATTATTCCGGCTCTGTCATTTCGACACAACAAAGATGTCAACCTAGAGTTGTCCCAATGGCTAGCGCGTATAACCGAAGACAACGCCATTATTATTGCCCAAAATGATGAAAATTGCCTCAACCAATACGGGCAAAGGAAAGCAATCCACGAACCTTCGACTCCTGAAGAGTTTGTCCGACTCGGACAAGAAATCACCCAGGGACATCCTGTTTATGTCCTGATTCCGAAAATCAAATCAGATGCATATCCCGAATTTCTAGGATATCTACAAAACCATTATCGATTAAAATTCATGGGAAGGACCATTTCTGAATGGTGGTCGCAAGGGACGACAAATCTTCAAATTATTTATCAGCGGCTTTATAAAATTGAATCAAAAGAATATGAATAAGGTTTTTTCAATAAGCAGGGATGAAACGCAATTGACAGGAATTTAAAAACAAAGACTTACTTCATGGTCTCTAAGTGGTCAATCATCTCCTTTTCCTCAAGTTCATTCTGTCGTTTCAACGTCTCATAAATAAAATCCGAAGTTAAGATGGCATCCTGCGGAGAAATATCGAGGAACCGGAATCCTGTGGCAAAATAAATCTTCCGACTGGGGGGTGAATAATTGCATTTTTTCTGCCACACAACCTTGGCGAGGACAGGGACAATGATTTTCCCTTCATCGAGATGGGCCTTGAGCTGAACTTCTTCACCCAGACGAAACTCGTGACACCCAACGACCTGGGCACCGCTCGAGCTCAAATTGTTTGTCAAAAGAACCCCTTTTAAAGAAGCCTCAGGGATTTCATAAGTTAATTTAAGATTAATAATCGCACGGAATAAACGACGATGTTCAATGGTTCCCATGATAGACCTCCCCTTTCGTCAACTTTGAGTGTTATTATAATCCATCAGCTTTCAAAATTCCAATAGACTTTTGAATCAAAATGACAGCTCGTCCTCCATTATGACTGAGGGAGGAAATGGCTTATGAAATAAAAGTATTGACCGTCAGGAAGCGGGGTGTTAAGATTTTTTATGAAAATTTTCAAAGGAGACTTTTGAAATGCTTAAGAAAATCCTTGTAACAACTCTCTTTTTAATCCTCGCCGTTTCTTTCAATTCGAAAAGCTATGCTGCGGATAATCCCGGAGACAAGTTCACGCGTGGGGTTGTCAATATCATCAGCGCCCCCATTGAAATCGCCAAGCAAATTGACCATCAATGGAAATCGCAAACAGACCAAACAAAAAAGGTCAGCATTGGTCTATTCGGCGGATTATTGAAAGGCGTGACTTATACTGTCGGACGTATGGGATCCGGGGTTTGGGATATCGTGACTTGCCCTTTTAAAATTCCCAAAGATTATGGGCCCTTGATGAAGCCTGATTATGTTTTAGAACACGAACCGTCATCGGGACAACTCAATCAAGTCAATCAAGTGATGGAAAAATAAGTTTTTAGTCTCTTTGGGGGCCTCCCGCCACATGGCGGGAGGCCCACCAACAACAATACTGTTTATGAAAAAAATTTTCTTAAAAATCTACCTTCTCTTATTTCTCTTTGGATTTGCCTCGATGGTTTACGGCCAGGACCTTCGGACCATCAGCCTGAAAGACGGTTCAAAGATTCAGGGAAAAATAGTCTCTTTCGCCAATAATATTTATACAATTGAAAGCCCTGTTTTTGGCTCTTTAAATTTAAAAGAAGAAGATATCCTCAGCATTTCATCTCAAGAATTGGCCCCTCAGGCCATTGATCCGCAGCAAATTAAAAATCAAATGTCACAAATGCAATCCAAGCTTCTGACGGATCCAGCCATTGCTTCTGATATCGCGAATATCGCTCAAGACAAAGAAATCCTAGAAATGCTTCAGGATCCGACGCTGTTGGAGGCAGTCAAAAACTTTGACCCTCAAGCCGTACAAAACAATCCAACGATCCAAAAGCTGATGCAAAATGAAAAAATGAAAAATCTCATGAACAAGGCCGGCCAGAAACTCGGATATCCGACCCAAACAACCAATTCCGTCCAGCCAGTCACCCCAACCCAGCTTCCCTCTTACGGGACAACGGTCACAATTCCTCGGACGAAGAGTTCAACCAGCACTTCAAAATAATTTCCTGTCGATTAATTTTTTGATCAAATTCTGGATTAATTCTATTTGAGAGGGATTGCTTGAAATTTTATATCTCTAAATCCCGCCATTATTAAGATGTCGCAGCTGTCCGCAGGCGGCATCGATATCTTGTCCTCGGGGAGTGCGGATAATGGCGTGAATTTTATGGCGTATCAAAGCTTGTTTAAAGGCGAGGGTTTCTTCT
>CAZAPN010000009.1:20210-20418 GCA_964487145.1 uncultured Planctomycetales bacterium
CATAAGAGAATTCGGAAATGGGATTATACGGAATCAAATTCATCTTGCAAATCATGCCTTTTAAAAGTTTCCCCAATGCTTCCGCCGCTTGCGGGGTACACGTCATGTCTTTGATTAAAATATATTCAAACGTAATCTGTCGATGAGTTTTTTGGATATACTCGCGGCAAGCTTGAATTAAGCCTTTAATCGGATACCTCTGATTAAT
>CAZAPN010000010.1:0-19450 GCA_964487145.1 uncultured Planctomycetales bacterium
TTTATCCAAAATGGGTAATGTCTGGTCAGAGAAGCACAAGATGGACATCATGTTGAAAATTGAAGTTTTGACCTGCGAAGCCATGGCCAAAATTGGTCTTATTCCCAAAGATGCTTTAGAGAGAATAAAGAAAAAAGCCGCTTTTGATGTGGATGAGGTCAAACGGATTGAAGAAAAGACCAAGCATGATGTAGTCGCCTTCATTGTGAACGTAGGCGAAAGACTTGGACCCGATGCCCGTTATCTCCATATGGGGCTAACCTCCTCGGACCTTTTGGATACGGCTTTATCGATTCAATGTATTGATGCTTGCGATATTTTGATTGCGGACATCAAGAAACTCTTGGCGATTTTAAAGATTAAAGCCAAGAAATATAAAGATACGGTTTGTATCGCCCGAACACACGGTGTCCATGCAGAGCCCATGACCTTTGGGTTAAAGTTAGCGGTTTGGTATGACGAAATGATGCGCAATCTTCGTCGGATGGAGCAAGCCAGAGAAAATATGCGTGTCGGAAAGTTATCGGGTGCCGTCGGCACATATGCGAACATCGATCCGCGTGTCGAAGAATTTGTCTGCGAAAAACTCAATTTAAAACCAGCCAATATTGCGACCCAAATCATTCAGCGCGACCATCACTGCGAATTCCTTTTAATGGTTGCGTTAATCGGGTCATCATTGTCCAAATTTGCCACCGAAATAAGACTCCTTCAAAAAACAGAAGTTCTCGAAGTTGAAGAACCATTTTTTAAAGGCCAAATCGGATCTTCCGCCATGCCTCACAAGAGAAATCCGATCACCTGCGAACGGATTACCGGATTGTCTCGACTTTTAAGGGCCAATGCCCAGGTCGCCTTGGAAAATATCACGCTTTGGCATGAACGGGATATCAGCCATTCATCCGCCGAGCGCGTGATCCTTCCCGATAGCACCATTACGTTGGATTATATGTTTAATAAAATTATTCCTCTTTTAGAAGGACTTTTGGTTTATCCCAAGAATATGATTGAATCCTTGTCAAAGACCCGCGGCCTCATTTACTCTCAACGGATCCTGTTGGAGCTCATGAAAAAAGGTCTGACGCGCGATGAGGCTTATGGCATTATCCAGAATTGTGCCATGCAGGTTTGGCAGGAGACTTCGAATTTTAAAGACGTGTTGTATCATGACCGGAAGGTGCGAAAATATCTTTCGACGCATGATATTGATGCGTTATTCGATATCAAATATTATATCCGTCATCGGGACCGTATCTTTAAGCAAGTCGGTATTTAAAAGGCCAAGAACAACTCTTTAAAAAACATTGAAAAGAGAGCCGTCCTATGGAAAAACTTAAACAGATTTATGAAGGGAAAGCCAAGATCCTTTACGATACCGATCAACCGGATTATGTCATCCAGTATTTTAAGGATGACGCCACCGCCTTTAATGCCCAAAAACGCGGCACCATCCAGGGCAAAGGGGTCATGAACAATCAGATATCCACGATCATTTTTGAATATTTACAAAAAAACGGGATCCCGACCCATTTCGAGAAAAAACTGAATGACCGTGAGATGCTGGTCAAAAAGGTCACGATTGTGCCGATTGAGGTCATTATCCGTAACCGAGCGGCCGGGTCTTTGTGCAAAATGCTGGCTTTGCCCGAAGGTAAAATACTCGCCTGTTCTGTTCTGGAATATTGTTTTAAACAGGATTCCTTGAATGATCCCATGATCAATGAATATCATATCAAGGCCCTGGAAATTGCCAGTGAATCTGACCTTGAAACCATCAAATCTTTTGCTTTCAAGGTGAATGAGCTCATGAAGAAATTTTTTGATGCCATTGGCATTGAACTCATTGATTTCAAACTGGAATTTGGCCGGTTTAAAGGGAAAATTATCTTGGCGGATGAGATCTCTCCGGACACTTGCCGTCTCTGGGAAAAAGGGACAGGTAAGAAATTGGACAAAGATCGATTCCGTCGGGATTTAGGGCAGATTGAAGAAGCTTATCAAGAAGTCTTAAAGAGAGTCAGCCAAAAATAATTTTTGTCTTTATTGTTTTAGGCTGGGCTTCATCTTGTCTTCTTTCGGTTTAGAAAATTTCCTCCAAAATGTTGTCTTTATTTCCTGAGAGCAAGCGATGATTTGGCGTGTTGAGATAAAAGATAAAGAAGGTATTTTTGATGCTTTGGGTGCGGGGATCGAAAAGGATATTTTAGATCTCGGCATCAGTTCCGTCAAAAAAGTCAGTGTCATTCAAGTTTTTCTCCTCGAAGGCACCATTTCCGAAACTCAAATTGAAAAACTCTGCCGAGAACTTCTCGTTGACAAAATTGTTCAGGATTATTTCTTTATCGCTCAAGACAAATACCGTCCGGAGAATCAATCCCAGCATGAGACAATCGAAATCGCCTATAATCCTGGAGTCATGGACCCGGTCGAAGAATCGACTTTAAAAGGTATCCGTGATTTAGGAGTGAAGGGCGTTTCTTCGGTCCGTACCGCAAAAAAGTATCTGATCCACGCCACCCTTTCTTCCCAAGACAGAGACATCATTAGTAACAAAGTCCTCGCCAATAAGCTTATTCAGCACGTGGTTGATTATTCGGCGAAAACCGTTCATGGTTCGGCGGGCTTACAGGAAAACAAATTTTCCGTCATCACGGTGGATCTCTTAAAAGCGAATGACGCGAAGTTGAAAAAGCTGAGCAAGGACGGCCAGTTATTTTTAAATCTTCAAGAAATGCGCACGATCCAAAAGTATTTTCGGAAATTAGGCCGGAATCCGACGGATTGCGAACTTGAAACCATCGCGCAAACCTGGAGCGAGCATTGCTGTCATAAAACCTTCCGCGGCAACATCCGGTATGAATACACCGAAAAAGGCAAAAAGAAAACAATTACGATCCGCAATCTTTTAAAATCAACCATCGCCAAAGCCACTTATGAAATCAACAAGCCTTGGTGCGTTTCGGTTTTTCACGATAATGCCGGGGTCATTAAATTTGATCAGGATTCGCATGTTTGTTTTAAGGTCGAAACCCATAATCATCCTTCCGCCTTGGAACCTTTCGGTGGGGCCAACACCGGAGTGGGGGGAGTTATCCGTGATATTTTAGGCACTGGGCTTTCGGCCAAACCGATTGCCAATACCGATGTCTTCTGTTTTGCTCCGCCGGATTATCCTTTCTCGAAATTGCCCCAGGGCACACTTCATCCCAAGCGGATCATGAAAGGGGTCGTGAGCGGTGTTCGGGATTATGGCAATAAAATGGGAATTCCGACGGTTAATGGGGCTATCCTTTTCGATGAACGGTTTGTCGGAAATCCTTTGGTTTATTGCGGGACTGTGGGAATTATGCCAAAAGATAAAATCAAGAAACAGGCCAGGACAGGTGACAATGTCGTTGTTTTGGGCGGGAGGACCGGGCGTGACGGAATTCATGGCGCGACATTTTCATCGGGTGAGTTGACCCATGAATCCGAAACGATTTCTTCCGGGGCCGTTCAAATCGGAAACCCCATTCAAGAAAAAAAGGTTTTGGATGTGCTTTTGAAAGCCCGCGATGAAAACCTTTTTACGGCCGTGACGGATTGCGGGGCCGGAGGATTGTCGAGTGCGGTTGGCGAAATGGGGAAAGATTTGGGATGCCGGGTTTATTTAGAAAAAGTTCCCTTGAAGTATCAGGGGTTAAGTTATACGGAAATTTGGATTTCGGAATCTCAGGAACGCATGGTTATTTCCTGCCCGCCTTCAAAAATTAATCGTTTATTGGAATTGTTTCGCGATGAGAATGTTGAGGCAACCGTCATCGGTGATTTCACCAAGACCCACCGCTTGGAATTATTTTATCAGGGCCAAGAAGTTTGCGACCTCGACATGGAGTTTTTGCACGACGGGTTGCCTGACACGACTCTTCAAGCGAAATGGAATGAGCCGAAAATAAAATCTGTGAAGATTCCTTCCCCATCGGATCTGAACGATAAATTGAAAGAAGCCTTAGGGCATTTGAATGTTTGCTCTAAGGAATGGGTCATTCGGCAGTATGACCATGAGGTCCAGGGCGCGAGCATTATTAAACCTCTCATGGGGATTGCCTGTGACGGACCTTCGGATGCGAGCGTGATTCGTCCTAAATTGAATTCATTGAAGGGGATTGCGATTTCCAATGGAATCAATATCCGTTATGGGATGATTGATCCATTTTGGATGGCGGCGTCCTGTATCGATGAGGCCATTCGTCAAATTATTGCCGTCGGCGGAAATTTAAAGCAGATTGCGATTTTGGATAATTTTTGCTGGGGAAATCCGGACAAACCCGATCGTCTGGGCGGGCTCGTTCGCGCGGCCCAAGGGTGCTATTGGGCATCCGTCGGGTATCAGGTCCCGTTTATTTCCGGGAAAGACAGTCTCAATAATGAATATCAGGTTAACGGAAAATCTCTGGCGATCCCGGGAACGATTTTGATTTCCGCGATGGGGATCATGGATGATATCCAAAAATGTGTTTCCATGGATTTTAAAAATAAAGATCATTTGATTTATATCATTGGAGAAACCCAGGAAGAATTGGGCGGCTCTATTTATCTTGATACGCTTGGATTGTTAGGCGATACTGTCCCGAAAGTTCAAATGAAGCAAGCTGTCAAAACGTTCGAGGCGCTTTCGAAAGCTGTTCAAAAAGGACTGGTCGCTTCTTTACATGATTGCTCAGAAGGCGGGATGGGGGTTGCCTTATCGGAAATGGCTTTTAGCGGCGGATTCGGGGCCGAGGTGTTCTTAGCCGAAGTGCCGTATGTCGGCAAACAAAGGCGAAATGATTTTATTTTATTTTCCGAAACAAATTCGCGGTTTATCGCCGAAGTTTCTCAAGACAAACAAAAAGATTTCGAGAAAACATTAAAAGGCATTTCTTATGGCCTCATCGGTTGCACGCAAGCACAAAAGAAACTTCGCGTGCATGGGTTAGAGGGCGAAATTTGTTTAGAGGCCGATCTCAATTCTTTAAAAGAGGCTTGGCAGAAACCTTTGAAGTGGTAATCTAGAGAAGGCAGGCAAATCCTTTTTCATTAATTTAAAATGAGGTGATTCATGAAAAACCGTAGGCGCGTTAGAACCGAAATGAACATGGAAGATCCCTGGCGAGTGTTTCGCATCATGGCCGAGTTTGTCGACGGTTTTGATGTCTTGTCGAAAGTCGGCCCTGCGATTACGATGTTTGGCTCGGCACGGCTTAAAAGCACTCATAAAATGTATAAAATCGCGGAACAAACAGCCTATCTTCTGGCTAAAGAAGGTTATGCGATTATGACCGGCGGTGGGCCCGGCATCATGGAGGCCGGAAATAAAGGGGCGTATCGCGCCAAGGGCAAATCCGTCGGATTAAATATTGAATTGCCTTTTGAACAGATTCCCAATCGATACATTAATACGTTGATTAATTTCCATTATTTTTTCTGTCGGAAGGTCATGTTTGTGAAATATGCCAAGGCCTTTGTTATCTTTCCGGGCGGATTTGGGACCATGGATGAACTTTTGGAAAGTTTAACGTTGATCCAGACCAACCGTATTCAGCGATTTCCTGTTATCATCGTCGGGAAAGAATATTGGAAGGGTCTTTTGGATTGGATGAAGGATAGCGTGCTCAAAGAAGCCTGCATTGACCACGAAGATTTGGACCTTTTTAAGGTCGTGGATAAGCCGGAAGAAGTCCTTAATATCGTCCGTAAGTTTTATAAAGAAAATAAAGACGCACGACCGAGTGATATTTAATCGGTGAAGCGATTCCTTTAAAATTCTATGCCCAAAAACGTTAAAGTTCTTGTTTTGCGAACGGCCGGAACCAATTGCGACCAGGAAACCTGTTTTGCTTTTGAGTATCTTGGGGCGAAGGTTGATTTGTTCCATATTAATCGTTTGTTTAGCAAAGAAGTGAGCATTCATGATTATCATATCATCGCGATTCCCGGGGGGTTTACCTACGGGGATGATATTACAGCCGGGCGTATTTTAGGAAACGAGTTGCGAGTTAAGCTAGGGGATGATTTAAAGAAGTTTATAGCAGATGGGAAACTCATGATTGGGATCTGTAACGGGTTCCAGGTTTTAGTGAAGGCCGGAATTTTGCCAGGAGGGCTCAGTGGAGATTCAAAACAAATCGAGTTTATCCAGAATACGACGCTCATGTTGAATGATTCGGCCAAATTTGAAGATCGATGGATCCATTTGAAACCATCGGGCCGGTCGGTTTGGACCGAGGGGATGGATGACGTCATTTATTTGCCGGTCGCTCATGCCGAAGGGAAATTTGTCCCCCAGGATGAAAACATTTTGAACCAATTGAAGCAAAATCAGCAGATCATTTTCCGGTATTGTGATAGTGATGGGGGGAAACCCGGTTATCCGGAAAATCCCAATGGCGCGGTCGATCATATTGCGGGCATTACAGACAAGACCGGCCGTATTTTAGGCATGATGCCGCATCCCGAAAGACATTTTCTGTTTACTCAGAGCCCCCACTGGACGAGAACTTATAAGAGATCTTCCCATGGAGACGGCATGAGGATTTTTGAAAACGGCGTTCAATACGCCTCGAAGATTTGAGAGGACTAATTATGGTCAAAGGATTAACGTATAAAGACAGCGGGGTCGATATCGCCAAGGCGAATGTCTTTGTCGATTCGATTAAAACATTGTCGAAAAAAACAATGTCGAAATCGGTCATGAACCGTTTGTCCGGCTTCGGAAGTTTATTCGGGCTTGAAAAGAAATATAAGAAACCGGTTTTGGTTTCCTCAACCGACGGGGTTGGAACGAAACTATTGATCGCGAAATTAGCGAACAAACATGATACGATTGGCATCGACCTTGTTGGCATGAACGTCAATGATGTCCTGTGTATGGGGGCAAAACCATTATTCTTTTTAGATTATATTGCCTGCGGTAAGATTCAGCTTAAAGTGATGCAGGATGTGATTCGCGGTATTGTCGAAGGGTGCCGACAAGCAGATTGCGCTTTAATCGGCGGAGAAACCGCGGAAATGCCGGGGCTTTATAAGACGGATGAATATGATTTGGCCGGGTTTACGGTCGGGGTGGTTGAAGAGAACAAAATCATCGATGGCTCTACAATCCAGGTCGGGGATGTTGTGATCGGATTGGCCTCGAACGGAATTCATTCCAATGGCTATTCTCTGGTGAGAAAAGTTTTTTCGGCATGCGAACAAAAAAAATTCGCTCAGGAATTATTGAAACCCACACGGATTTATGTTCAGCCCGTTTTAAAGATCATTTCAAAATTTGAAATCAAGGGCATTGCCCACATTACGGGCGGGGCCTTTTATGAAAAGTTGACTAAGATTATCCCTGAGGGGAAAAGCTGTTTAATTCATCGTGGCCGTTGGCATGTCCCGGACATTTTTCATTTGATTCAAAAAAAAGGACGTGTTTCCGATAGACAGATGTTTACCACCTTTAATATGGGGATTGGGATGGTCTTGGTCGTCCGCAAAAGAGATGCGAATGTGGTGGTTAAAAATTTGGCTTCCTTAAAAGTTCCTGCCTGGGAAATCGGCGAAATTGTTAAAAACGATCAATTGAAAATTTCTTTTAACATTGTCTGCTGAAGGAATCTCTTGAAATGAAAGTCCTGGTTGTTGGTTCTGGCGGTCGTGAACATGCCCTCGTTTGGAAAATCAAACAAAGTCCGCGTGTTAAGGCCATTTTTTGCGCTCCGGGTAACGGCGGCATCCATCAAATCGCCACATGTGTGAATATAAAAGCGGATGATGTCAAAGGACTTCAGGATTTTGCTAAAAAAGAAAACATTGATTTAACGGTTGTGGGCCCTGAGGCCCCGTTAGTCCTCGGTATTGTCGATGAATTCCAAAAAAATAATCTCAAAGTTTTTGGCCCTCCCTTAAAAGCCGCCCAACTTGAAGGCAGTAAAGTTTTTGCCAAAGAATTTATGAAGCGCTGCCACATCCCCACCGCTAGCTTCGAAAGTTTTTCTGACCTTAAAAAAGCACAGGATTATGTTCGTAAACAAAAATTCCCTTTAGTTGTGAAAGCTGACGGTTTGGCCGCCGGAAAAGGTGTCGCGGTTTGTTCAAAGCTTGAGGAGGCCTTGGATTTTCTTGATGAGGTTATGGCCAAAAAGGTTTTTAAAGAGGCGGGGAATAAGGTCATTGTTGAAGAATGTCTGCAAGGCGAAGAGGCTTCGATTTTGGCGGTTTGTGACGGCGATCATTTTATTTTGCTTGATTCTTCCCAAGATCATAAAAGGATTTTTGACGGGGATCAAGGGCCGAATACCGGGGGGATGGGCGCTTATTCGCCTGCACCGGTTGTCACAAAAGACTTGTGGAAAATTATCGGAAAAGAAATTATTGGGCCTGTTGTTGTGGGTATGAAAAAAGAAGGCAGCCCTTATAAAGGAATATTGTATGCGGGCTTAATGATAACACAAGACGGTCCCAAGGTCCTTGAGTTCAACGTTCGTTTTGGTGATCCCGAGACCCAAGCAGTTTTGCCTCGTCTAAAGACAGATTTAGTCGATATGATGGAGGCAAGTTGTGATGGTTGCTTGGATAAAATCAAGTTGACTTGGGATAAAAAAACTTGTGTGAGTGTTGTTGTGGCTTCCAAGGGTTATCCGGGGGATTATGAGAAGGGAAAACCAATTTACGGATTAAAGGAGGCCGCCGCAGATACTGACACGGTTGTTTTTCATGCCGGAACACAATTGAAGGATAGCCAAATCGTGACCTCTGGTGGTCGCGTTCTTGGGGTCACAAGTCTTGGTGATGATGTTGCAAAGGCCATCAAAAACGCCTATAATACTCTCGAAAAGATTCATTTTGAAGGTTGTTTTTACCGCAAAGACATCGGGGCAAAAGCATTAAAACGTTAAGCGGCACAAGTTGTCAGTTTTGAATTTTTATTAATTGGGGTTCAATCAAGAGAATCACTAGCAAGTAGTGGCATTTGTTGGAATTGTTGTTATCATAGAATAGTGTGGTGATAAAAGAGGGAGTCCTTTATGAAGAATAATCAAATTTCCATCGTCATGGGGAGTCAAAGTGATCTTCCGACGATGAAAGAAGCAGGATTCATCTTAAAAGAGTTTGGAGTTTCTTTCGAAATCTTGGTTTTATCTGCCCATCGCACACCTGATGAAACGTCCGAATATGCCCGCAAATTAAAATCCCGTGGAATAAAAGTTGTGATTGCCGGAGCCGGCGGGTCTGCGGCTTTGGCCGGGGTCGTTGCCGCGCATACAACAGTACCAGTCATTGGTATCCCTATTCAAAATACCGCTTTAAATGGTTTGGATTCGTTGCTTTCGACTGTCCAGATGCCGCCAGGGGTGCCGGTTGCAACGGTTACCATCGGTTCGGCAGGCGCGAAAAACGCCGCGCTTTTGGCAATTCGTATTTTAAGCCTTTCGGATAAAGGCCTTGAGAAAAAATTATCGACTTATCGCAGCAAGCAGGCGAAGAAAATTAAGAATATAAAGGTCGAAATTTGAAGACAGAAGTCATTTCTATCCATCCTGTTTTTCCTGAGTTGGACAAGATTGCGAAATGCGCCAAGGTGATTCGTCAGGGTGGACTTGTAATTTTTCCGACGGAAACGGTTTATGGGGTCGGAGCTGATTGGGCTAATGAAAAATCTGTTTCGAATTTACGGGAAATTAAAAAACGCCCCGATGATAAACCCTTTTCCATTTTGGTCGGCAATAAAGAAATGGTCGAAGATGTTGTTTCTCCACAACTGGACAGTTCTTTTTACAAATTAATTGACCATTTTTGGCCCGGGCCCTTGACGATCGTTGTTCCTCGCAAGGTCGAGGGGCAAACCATTGGTTTGCGGATGCCGGATAACTTGATTGCTCTTTTTTTAATTCGCGAAGCTAAATGTTTGGTTGCGGCTCCTTCGGCCAATTTTGCAGATCACACGCCACCCAAAACTTGTTTGGATGCGTTAAAAGATTTGGATGGTCTTGTCTCGATTGCGATTGACGGCGGGCCAGCGAAAGTCGGTCAAGAATCAACGGTTGTGGACCTGACAACGCAAGAGCCCAAAATTTTACGCCAAGGGCCGATTACTCTTTCGGACATCCAAAAGACCTTAAAACAAAAGGTTGTGCTCTTTGTTTGTACCGGAAACAGTTGCCGGTCGGTCATGGCTGAATATCTTCTGAAAAAGGAACTCAAAGATCGGGAAGACATAGAGATTCTTTCTGCCGGGACAAGTGTTTTTGTCAGTATGGGGGCGAGTGCGGATACCATTGCCGTTTTGCGTCAGGAAGGGATTGACTGTTCCCATCACCGTGCCCAGCCCATCAATCGGGTTTTATTGAAAAAGGCTGATCTTATTTTTGTCATGACCCGGGCCCATCGCGAGCAGATTATACAAAAAGAGCCGTCAATTCAAAATCGTGTTTATTTGGTCGGAGAATTTACGCAGAGACCTCCTATGGAAGAAGCCGAAGTAGAGATTCCTGATCCGATCGGGCGTTCGTATGAGGTCTATCAAGAGTGTTTAACCCTGATGAAGGAGGCTATCGCGAAGATAGTAAAATTGCTGTGAAAATTTATATTGGTGCTGATCATAGAGGTTTTCATCTCAAAGGAAAAATCATAGATTATTTGACAAAGAAAAATTACGAGGTTGTGGATGTTGGCGTGAGCCAAGAAAACCTTCCATGTGATTATCCCCAGTTTTCAAAAAAAGTCGCTGAGGGTGTTCGAAAAACAAAAGGTTCCGTCGGAATCCTCGTGTGCCTCACGGGAATCGGCCATTCGATTGCTGCGAATAAATTTCCCGGAATTCGTGCGGCGCTTTGTTATAATCCGATTGCTGCCCAATTTTCGCGTGCCCACAACGATTCCAATGTTTTGGTGTTAGGCGCGACATTTACAAAGCCAGGGGAACTCTTTGAGATTATCGATGTGTGGCTCGATACCGAATTCGAAGGCGGCCGCCATGCCCGGCGGGTCAATCAGATCAAAAAATTTGAAAAAGAAAACTTTAAAAAGATTCGATAACGATGTGGAGGAACTATGCAGTCTTTACGGAAAGTCGACCGAGCGGTTTATGATGCGATTCAGCGCGAAATCCGACGGCAAAACGATAACATTGAATTGATTGCCTCGGAAAATTTTGTTTCAGAGGCTGTCCTTGAAGCCCAAGGTTCTGTCATGACCAATAAATATGCCGAAGGGTATCCCTCGGCACGATGGTATGGCGGTTGTGTGAATGTGGATTCGGCGGAGAGCCTTGCGATTGAGCGTGCCAAGAAGCTTTTTGGGGCGGACCATGTCAATGTTCAGCCTCATTCGGGATCCCAGGCGAATATGGCGGTTTATTATGCGGCCCTTAATCCCGGGGACACGGTGATGGCTCTCGATTTAGCCTGCGGGGGACACTTGACTCATGGCCACAAAATTAATTTTTCAGGACGGACTTACAAAATCGTTTCTTATGGGGTCAACCGTGAAACCGAAATGCTGGATTATGATGAAATCAAAAGTTTGGCCTTGCAGCATAAGCCGCGGATGATTTTGGCCGGAGCGTCGGCCTATTCACGGACGATTGATTTTAAGAAATTCCGAGAGATTTGTGACGCGGTTGGTGCTTATCTTTTTGTGGACATGGCCCATATTGCGGGATTGGTTGCCGCAGGATTGCATCCCAATCCTGTTCCTTACGCGGAATTTGTGACAACAACAACCCATAAAACGTTGCGCGGGCCGCGAGGCGGCATGATCCTTTGCCGGGCGGATTTCGCCAAAAAAATTGATTCGACGATTTTTCCCGGCATCCAGGGTGGGCCATTAATGCATGTGATCGCGGCCAAAGCGGTCTGCTTTCAAGAAGCCCTTCAGCCGGAATTCAAGGATTATCAAAAACAGATTATCAAAAATAGCCTCGCGATGTCACAGGAAATGGCGAAATTAGGTTTTCGGATTGTCGCGGGAGGAACGGACAATCATCTTTTTATGGTCGATTTACGAGGGAAAAATACAACCGGGAAAGAAGCGGCAGCCATTTTGGATGAGGTCCGCATTACAGTTAACAAAAATTTGATTCCTTATGATCCCCAGCCACCGTTAGTCACCAGCGGTGTCCGCATCGGAACGCCGGCGGTGACGACCCGAGGAATGAAGGAACACGAGATGAAAGAGATCGCGCATTTGATTAATGAGGCGATTGGGCATCGCCAAGACTCTGATGCCTTGGCTAAGGTTCGTGAAAAGGTTGAGCAGATTACGAAAAGATTTCCTTTGTATGGAGGGTTAATGGAATGAAATGTCCTTCCTGCGGATATGCGGATACCAAGGTCATTGATTCCCGTTTGAGCGGAGATGGTTCCTCCATTCGTCGCCGCAGAGAATGCCTCAAATGCGAAAAGCGTTTTACCACTTATGAATATATCGAACAGGTTCCGCTCATGGTGGTCAAACGTGATAATCATCGTCAGCCCTTTGATCGCAAGAAAGTTTTATCGGGAATCGTGAAGGCCTGCGAAAAACGGCCTATCAGCATGGATCAAATGGAAGGAGTCGCCGCGCAGATTGAGCAGGAAATTCAAAAACAGTATGACCGAGAAGTCAACTCCCAGGAAATCGGGGAATTGGTCATGAAGAAATTAGCGGATTTGGATGAGGTCGCTTATGTCCGTTTCGCGTCCGTCTACCGGCAGTTTCGCGACGTGAATCAATTTATGTCCGAATTAAAACATATCCTTGAAAAAGAGAAAAGGCAAAAAAACTAATCATGATTCAAGTCGAACTGAGCAAAATTATCATTGATGAAAAACGTCAGGACCAGGTTGTCATCCTTAAAGAGAAAAATGGGGACCGGCAATTTCCCATCATTATCGGTTTTATGGAAGTATCGAGCATCAAAATGAAGCTCTCTGGGCATCAATTTCCGCGCCCCATGACCCACGATTTGACGGTTTCGATTATCCATGAGCTGGGAGGCCAGATGGAGAAGATGGTCATTGATAAGCTCATCGAAAACACCTTCCACGCCAAGCTTGTCATCAAAACTGCCGACGGGAAAACAAAATTAATTGATACGCGTCCTTCTGACGGCATCGCGTTGTCTGTCCGTGCCAATGCTCCGATATTTGTCGAAGAGGAAGTCTTGAAAAAGGCCTCGATCCTAAACGTCTAAATCCTTCAAAAGTTTATTCCCCTATGAAAAGGTGTCAAAAAACGTTTGAACCGTTGCTGAAAAAAGATTTTTTTTCTTTTTTTTCAGACGATACCCGGCACTTGATTGATGTCATCCGGCAGTTGAGTCTTAAAAACAAAGTCAAGGTTTACGGGGTGGGCGGTTTTTTAAGAGATTCCCTTTTGAGCCGGCCTTGTCTTGATTTTGACTTTGCCGTTGAGAAAAACGCTTTAAAATTCAGCCGTGCGTTCGCCCAGAAGATTCACGGGGCCTATGTCCTTTTAGATGAGGACCGCGGGTGTGCCCGGGTTGTCAAAAAAATTTCGAATACGATCCTGACATTTGATTTTGCCGATTTCCGAGGTAAAAATTTAAAAAGTGATTTAAAACAAAGAGACTTTACCATTAATACCCTGTGCATCGATGTTCAAGATTTTAAAGAGGGGGATTGTCTTTCTGACATCTTACTCGATTTCCAGGGGGGGGTAAAAGACCTTGCTTTGAAGAAAATCCGGATGGTGTCATTGCAAAGTTTTCGTGATGACCCGTTGCGTCTTATCCGGGCCTTCAGCCTTTTTGCCCAATTGGGTTTTCAAATCGATTCCAAAACGGTAGTTCAGATTAAAAAGAATCGCTCATATCTTCAGGGGGTCGCTTATGAGAGGATTCGCGATGAATTATTTAAAATTTTATCATCGGGAAGAACCTTTTTGACCTTCCAGGTTATGGATAAGGTTGGACTTCTTGAAAAAGTGATTCCTCAAATTCGGATCATGTATCGCGTCCATCAGGGGGGATATCATCACCTGGATGTTTGGAAACATTCGTTGGAAACCGTTAAACAGCTGGAAGGAATTTTAGGGGAAGTCACCCAAAATGTTTTAATGAATGATTATCTTCATGTCTGTTTAGCGGGAAACCGTTGCCGTTTGGCCTTGATGAAATTGGCTGCGCTTTTGCATGATATCGGCAAGCCCGCGGCGAAAAGGCGAAAAGATACGAGAACAGTTTTTTATGGGCATGAGCGTCTCGGCAAAGATATTGTGCGCAAGATTTCCGAGATGCTCAAACTTTCTAAAGAAGAACGATTTGCCCTGGAGGACATGGTCCTTTGGCATCTTCGGCCCGGGTACTTGGCTAATTTTAAATTCCCGACGGCGCGCTCGGTCTTTCGATATTTTCGCGATACCAAACAAGAGGCCTTGAGCATTTTGCTTTTGTCTTGGGCGGACCAGCGCTCCACCCGCGGCCGATTGACCACAAAAATCCATATCGTTCATCATGAAAAAATTGTGAGAAAGTTGATGGTCGATTATTTAGAAAATAGCCAGAAAAAGATCCCTCCCCGGATTTTAACTGGAGATGATTTAATCAAGAAATTGCATTTAACCCCGTCACCTATTTTTGCTAAGATCCTGAGGCAAGTCGAAGAGCAACAGGCCTTGGGCCTGATTCAAACAAAAAACGCGGCATTAACTTTGGCTCAAACAATTGTCAAAAATTTAACTTCCAGCGAAAAACACCTTCTTATTCCCGTGAGAAAACGAAAATGAAGATCAGAGATACAGAGTTTGAAATCATCCAAAAGGATATTTTTCAGTTTAAGGTCGAAGGGGTTGTTTGCCCGAGCCAGCAGGCGTCTATTCAAAAGGTAAAAAAAGGCAAGGCCAAATACCTTATTTATGTTTCAACATGTGATGCGGACGGAAACAGCGATGAGGACAGCATACGACTTTCGTGCGCTGATGCCTTAGAGCGTGCCAGGGTTCTTAAAATCAAATCATTGGCTTTTCCTCTCATGAGTTCGGAGAAAACCGTTGTTCCTTTTGTCGGGATTGCAAAGATTATGACACAAGAGGTTTTAAAATTTATTAAAACTTACCCGAAAGTTATTCCGCAGATTGTTTTTTGTTTGAATCAAAAGAAAAATTTCATGTTGTTCAAAAAAACCGTTAGTAGTTATATTTATCATCTGGAAAACGACTTGTCGAAAGGGCCTTTCGTAACGGTTGATGTGATTATTGAGCTGCCGGAGGGAATTGTTTTGATTGAGCGTTCGAATCCTCCTTATGGGTGGGCCCTGCCCGGCGGATTTATCGATTACGGAGAAAGTTTGGAAGAAGCGGTGCGGCGTGAAGCGAAAGAAGAGACTAACTTAGAACTGGACAAATTAAGCCAATTTCACACCTATTCTTTGCCATTACGTGATCCAAGATTTCATACAATATCAACGGTCTTTATCGCGAGAGGGAAAGGGGTCCCGAAGTCTGGCGATGATGCCAAATCTTTTCAAGTTGTGTCCCCCGATGAGCTTTTGACGTTAAAGTATGCGTTTGATCACGGTGAAATTATTAAGGACTATTTGTATCGTCGCAATATTTTAAAGGGGCTTTTTTAGAGTTCTTTCATGGAAATTGTTTTCGCTTTTTGTTAATATACAAAAAAAGGATCTCCTATGAAAAAAATATTTATTTTGGTTTTACTTTTTTGTTTGATGTTCATGACCTCTTCCCAGGCGTGGGCGCAGTTAAGTGATATTGAGGCGGTGATTTTGCAAGAGAAGTTTCAAGACGCGGAAAATCTGGCCAAGCAATTTATCGCCAGCAACCCGGCGAAAGATGCCCGTGATGAAGCGATTTATTATTTGGGCTTGAGCCAATTGCGTTTAGAGCGTTATGGGGAGGCCCGGAAAACTTTTGGTTTATTGTTTGATAAATCGACGAAAACTGAACTCTGGGACAAGGCGCATTTAGGGTGTATTGATTCCTATTATATGGAAGGGGATTATTCTCAGGCCCTGTCGTTGGCCCAAGCCTTGTTAGAAAAGAGCCCGCGGTCCAATTTTTTAAGTTTAATTTATTTAAAAATTGCCAGGGCCAATTTAAAACTCACCCATTGGCCTGAGGCAAAAAATTATCTCAAGCAGATCATCAGGGATTTTCCGGACAGTTTGGAAGCCCATTTGGCCAAGCAATTATTAGATGAGAAACGATATTTTGCCGTCCAGGTTGGGGCTTTTCTGGACCGTCAACGCGCGGAAAATTTGATTTCAGAATTGAAGAACAGGAATGAATACGCTTATATTGTTGAAACGACTGATCGGGATGGGAAAAAGTTTTATCGGGTGAGAATCGGAAAATTTGCCTTGCTTTCCGAAGCCCAAGAATTGGAAGCCAAGCTGATTCAATTGGGATATCCTACCCGGATCTATCCTTAATTTATGCCTTTGCCAGAGATCTTGTTCATTGTCGGCCCGACGGCCACAGGAAAAACCGAAGTCGCGTTTGATTTGGCCCAAAGGCTTCATGGGGAAATCATTTCCTGCGATTCCATGCAATTGTATAAAGAGCTTTCCATCCTGAGCGCGAAGCCTCCCCAAGAAATGATGGCCCAAGTTTCTCACCATTTGATCGGTACGGTTTCCATCAGCCGTAATTTTGATGTGGCGCTTTATCGTCGAGAAGCGTTGGCGGCGATTCAAGCGGTCCTTCAGAAAGGAAAACTACCGATTGTTGTCGGCGGAAGCGGTCTTTATATGGGCATTTTGCTGGATGGTATTTTTGAAGGAAAGGGAGGAAGCCTTTTTGTCCGTAAAAAATTGGAGAAAGAAGCACAGCAAAAAGGCCTTGCTGTCCTTTATGAGAGATTAAAAAAAGTTGATCCTGTGTCAGCGAAAAAGATTCATCCGCATGATAAAAAGAGGATCATCAGGGCTTTGGAAGTATTCCTGATTCACGAAAGGCCGATTTCTCAACTTCAAAAAAAGCGTAGCGGATTGTGGAATCAATATGATGTCCAAGTGATCGCTCTGACAAGGCCCCGTGAAGAACTTTATGAGAGAATTAATCAGCGAGTCGATGCAATGTTTGAAACCGGGGCGGTTGAAGAAATCAAGGCTTTAATGAAGAAGCGATGGGGCAAGACCGCGAAAACCTTGATCGGGGTCCCCGAAATTCAGAAATTCATCAAAGGCGGACAAGATTTGGAGCAAACGAAATATTTGGTTAAATTACATACGCGTCATTTGGCCAAACGTCAATTGACTTGGTTTCGAAAAGATAAAAGGCTCAAGTGGGTAGAGATTGCTCGCGACCAATCTGGCCGAGATATAACAAAAAAAATCCTTAACGAATTGGGTGGCTAATGGAACGTGTCTTATTAGTGATTGTGGATTTTAAAAAAAGGGATGATTGGTCTGCGGAGGACAACGCAGCGGAGTTGGAAGAGTTGGTGACATCCTGTGGGGGGACAGTGATGGATAAGGTGATTTGCCGTTGTCCTCAACCAACAGCAAGTCATTTGATTACGAAGGGGAAGGTGGAAGAAATTTCTTTACGGACCGGCCAGGGGGACATTGATACCGTGATTTTTAGCCATGACCTCAAAGGAAGCCAGCAGCGGAATTTGGAGCATGCTTTTCAAAGAAAAACGATTGACCGGACGCAATTGATCTTAGATATTTTTGCCCGTCACGCTCAGAGCCAGGAAGGGAAAATGCAGGTGGAACTGGCCCAGTTAGAATATCTTTTGCCCCGGCTTGTCGGACACGGAATAGAAATGTCCCGTTTGGGCGGTGGTATCGGGACGGTTGGTCCGGGTGAAACAAAACTCGAAATGGATCGCCGCCGGATTTCCGAACGCATCATTCGTCTTAAAAGAGATTTAAAAGAATTATCTCACGCGAGGCATTTGAAAAGAAAAAAACGCAAAGATTTAGATATCCCTACCATTTCTCTGGTCGGTTATACCAACGCAGGGAAATCCACTCTTTTAAATACGCTGACAGATGCTCAGCAGACCACGGCCGATGGACTTTTCACGACCTTAGATCCTCTTTCGAGGAAATACATTCTACCGAATCATCAAAAAATTGTTTTTTCTGATACTGTTGGATTTATGCATGATCTTCCTCATCATTTGATTGAAGCCTTTAAAGCAACATTAGAGGAGGTCGTTGAATCGGATCTGTTGTTACATGTGGTCGATATTAGTGAGCCTCGTCATCGACAGCTTTTTGATGCGGTCATGGAGGTCTTGAAAGACTTGGGTGCGCATGAAAAGCCGATCATTACAGTTTTTAATAAGATTGATCAATTGGAAGATCGATCTTGGCTGCGTGAAATCGCGGACGGATTTATCGATTCCGTTTGTATTTCGGCTATCACCAAAGAGAACCTGCATCTTTTGATTGCAAAAATCATGGATAAGACTTCTTTGAACATGAAGAAAATCCATGTGAAGATCCCTCTCACGAGAATGGACCTCGTTAATGCCATCCACCGAGAGGGGCGTGTCATTTCCATCGAATACACCTCGGAATGTGTCCAGATCGAGGCAACCGTTCCTTTGGCCTTGAGCCAAAAGCTCGCCGAGTTTCTTTAAATTGTTCAAATTAATTTTTGGGATAGTTAGATAATCCAATTATTTTGATAAGAAAAGCTTGACAGATTAATTAGGTTATGCTATATTTGCATCGGATGAAAAAAAGACCTTATGAAAACGAATAAAACTGAGGACAAAAATAAAGAGAAGTTCGCCGTAGAAATCAATCCTGAAGAGCCGCTTTTTGTTATTGGGGTTGTCAGTCAAAAGGTGGGACTTCCGATTTGGACTTTGCGAAAATTAGATGCCCTGGGCGTTGTTCAACCTATGAGAATGGGAAAGAAAATCCGTTGTTATTCCATTACTCAGGTTAAGACATTGAATTATATTTATTATTTGATGGAAGAAAAGCATGTGAATATTAGCGCGATTAAATTTGTTTTAGAAACAAAAGAAATTTAAATTTTTTTGGTTTGGAATTAGCACTCATCTTAACTGAGCGCTAGAATCAGGGACTAAAAAAATACAAAATAATAATTAACCAATAACATTAAAGGAGGAGAAGCTATGAAACTTATTCATTGGAAGCAAAAAACAGATGATCCATTTCGGGACTTAATGGATATGGAAGACCGATTATTCGGGTTAACGTTATTCCCGGGATTAGAACGAAAATCACCCTTTTTGAGAACAGGGTGGCCGGCGGTCGATGTGACCGAAGATAAAAATAATGTGATTGTCAAAGCCGACCTTCCCGGAATGAAGCAGGAAGAGATTGAAGTGAACCTTGATCAGGATATTTTAACGATTAAAGGGGAACGCAAAATTGAATCCGAGAAAGACGAAAAGAATTATCACAGGGTAGAACGCGCATATGGCAGTTTTGAAAGAAACATTCAATTAGGTATTGATGTTGATAAAGAGAAAATCAAAGCGAGTTATAAGAATGGG
>CAZAPN010000011.1:0-17765 GCA_964487145.1 uncultured Planctomycetales bacterium
GGAAGATTTTGATTCCACGACCCAAGAAATGGTGACGCGTAAGTATATGGCGGGTGGGGTGAATTTGAATGTCACTCCGAAGAATGTTGTGTATACGGGTAATGAGCAGGTATTAAATCAGGCGAACGGTCCTTTGCATGAGGTTCAGACGAATATTGGAAGGTTAACTAAACCACCGGAATGGTTGCATGCTGAAAATTATGTGGAGATTCGGAACGCTGACACAGGTGAATTACTTGAAGAAAAAATGCCAATTAAAGAACAAAAATCCGCGAAATTACAGATAGCATTCAAGGGCCTTCAACGGAGAGTGAAGAAAAGAGATTCAGAGGTTTTTAATAAAATATTAAAAATAATTAATACTCTTCTTTTGAACACGGGTCGTGGAAAGATTAAGCTTTTCACATTTGACAGCCCTTATGTCCGGGATCTTTTGGGGACAATAACAACAGAGAACCGCGGAATTCTGGTTCATGAGAAATTGTTTCCTACCTCGTCAAATGATTTAGTCCGTTCTTTAGCCTTATTTCATGAAGCCGGAGAATATTTAGTAAATAAACAATATCTGATTCTGGAGTTTGATAAAGCCAATACCACTCTTATTATTAAAGCAGCCGGGAAAGAAGAAGGTTCTGTTGAAACAAGATTGTTTCCCCTGTCGCGTCAAACTCTGGAATATTTGGAGACTGAAAAATGGGGTGCGGCGGCCCTTGAAAATCCCCATTATCTTTTAAGACTTTTGGCGCAGGAAATGTTCCCTGACCTTAATCAAAAACTTACCAAAGAAATCCAAGAAATTTTAACTGTAGAAATGCCCAAAGATCAGTTGGTTGAAAAAGTTTTTAAGGAGGTCGCTAAAGTTCGATGGCAAAGCGGGTATTCCTATGATATGCAGGTAAACTGGGGGCAGGGGGGGGATTGATAAGGACAAATATTATGCGCGAAAATTCTTACGGAACATGGTTGAGCTTGGACTCTTAAGGGATACAAAAAAAGATATAGAGGCTCTGGTGGATTTTATCGTTTATGCTTATCGAAAGTTTGGTTCCCAAACAGAGTATTTTTACTATCATCTATATTCTATTACGAGCGATTTGTATCGAGAGAATAAACCCCTGGGAGAAGAAACGAGAAAGATGATGGACGTTGACTTTCTTGGTCATTATCTTTTAGCATTTGAAGGGGAATCTTCTCCCTTAGATATAAATATTCTTTCTTTATTGTTCAGTTTTTCGGAGAGTGGACTCATCGAGCAGTGGGGGCTTGAAAAAGTCGTCGAATTTATTGTGGCATTTAAAAATAAAATCGTTTCTTCAGGTGAATCTTCTGGTCATCGGCTCAAAGATCTTCTGGGTGCATTGTCTCTTTTTGTAAGGGTCGGCGGAGCTCGCGATGTGGATTGCGATACTTTTAAAGATTTCTTTTTGGGGATTTTTGATAAAACTGGCCCAGAGGAAGTTGAATATGCTTTTTCTGAAATTCGAAATTTATCTTCAATCGCAAGTCAATATAAAGGCAAAGACATCGACCTCATAAACCTAGCAAGGCTTGACAAGCTTATTTCTTTAGGGCGGAAAAACGCTTCGGCTATTCTTAAATTATATTATGATTTTTTTTATGAGTTTCAAGAGCTAGGTCTATCTATTGATCTTTTTGATGAAGATTTAGAGTCTTTTGTTTCCCTTTATGATTCGGTGAAATATTTATTTTCTGGGCACATTTTTAAGGAAATGGTTAAAGAAATACTTTTTAACCTCAAGAAAACTAATGACCAAAATGGCTTTATGAGAAAATTTAAGGAGCAATGTTTAGCGCATCCAGTACTCAATCCATCTGCTCAAAAATTCAGAGAAATGATGGGTAAGTTTCAAGATGGGGCGTATTTCCCGGCACAAGAAGCGTATGTCCTTTTGCAATTATTGAATAATAATCCACAAAGAAAGTTGACTGAAACTCAATTTCGAAAATTAATAAAATCAACTTTTAAAGGATATTATGTAGCCGAGTCCCACCTCCTAGAAAAAATTATTTCTTTGGTTTTAAGAAATAATCCTTCCCTGGTTGGCCCCGTGCTAGAAAATTATGCTGAATTAAATGCTCAGGAGCGTTATAAGGGCCATGATAAGAGAGGGTTTAGTATACTGGACAATGGTTTTTCGTTAAATCCACAAATCACTGAAAGTTTAAAAGAATATGTTAGCAATGGTTTAACCGGCTTATCAAGGGAGTCTATACATGCATTAGTCGATATGTTTAAGAGCGAACATTTTACAAATAGAGAGTTAAAACATGCGGTTTGTGTTAGTTTGGGAAATGCGATTGATCAAATATCAGATGCTGAAATTGTTTCTTCGTTGCTTAGCCTGGTTAAATTTTTTAGTTTGAACAAATATTCGGAACCCCAGAATTACTTAGAGGCGAGAGTAAAGCAGATATTTGAAAGAGAGCCACCTAAAGGTCAGTCTGAAGTCGTCATTAGCGAAAAAGATAAATTAATCATTTATGCAACCATGGATAGTTTCTCAGCGAGGACGTTGATCCCATTTTGTGTCAGTCGAAAGTTCTCCAAAGAGTTAAGAATGGGAATGATTCATCAGCTCTCTTATAAAAAGTATATTGATGAGGGTTATTCACAAAGTGGACATGCTTTAATACATGATTTTTCTCGTATGCAAGACGAGTATTTGGAGATTATGACCAGATTGTTTGAGGAATTCAATATTATCCCGCCTTATTCTTTGGTAAGAGAGATGCGTGGCAACCGTATCCCCATTGAAGAGAGTATTGCACAGATTAAACAGTCAAAAGTAAGGCTTGATGAGATCGTAAAGCAGAAAGATTATCGTAAGGTGGTCAGGGCGCTGGCTAAAGATAAACAGTTGATTCTCGGGTATTATTTATTTTATCGGCCACCTTTTGAATATCCGGGGACCGGCGAGTTTTCTTTGAGTTTTTCCCGATTTGAGAAGTTGGTTTTGGATGCGGCTGAGAAACTCGAAATAGCGAATTTTGATGTGATCAGAGAAAAATTTATCCAAGGCTTTGTTAAGGCCGGGCTAGACCGGGTTCGGGCTGAACAAATTGCGGATGCCATTCGCGAAGGGAAGCCGCCCCTCCCTAAAGATTCTCCGTATTTGAATAAAGAAGGGAATTTTATTCCGCAAGAAGTGGATCTTTTGACAGTATCGGCCACGAATCAGGATGCCTTAGTTCAGGCCGGTGAAAGTTTTAAGTCTTCCCTATCGAATATGGTTTTAATTTTTAAGATTAATTATTTGATACAAGGGATTTCAAAAGGGATTGAAAAGAAACTAGGCAGCCAAGATCCACAAGCACAGGAATTGAAGTCGAAGTATGAAAGTCTTGCCTCAGAGATCAGTATGACTACAGATGTAGAGGATATTTTTAGTTCTCTGATG
Organism: uncultured Planctomycetales bacterium; assembly: GCA_964487145.1. Classification (GTDB taxonomy): domain Bacteria; phylum Omnitrophota; class Gorgyraeia; order Zapsychrales; family CAZAPN01; genus CAZAPN01. Next base: position 3,420 of record CAZAPN010000011.1, read on the forward strand.
GAGTTAAACGATAAGGTTTATCCTCCAGAATCCCGGCGTCAAGATATTCAAATGATGATGGCGAGTTCCATCAATAAAGTGTTACGAAATCTTCCATTATATGCTTTGCTAGGGAAGGCAGCTAAGAAAGAATCACAGACAGAAGGATCTACCATAGACCTTGAGAATGTTGAATTAAACGATTTGGTGCGAGGAATCCCCCGGTGGTTGGGGATATATAAAGACAAGAAAGAAAAGAATAAATTAACGCCTTTAGAAAAAACAATTATTGGAGAAAATGAAGTTAAACCAGAACATCTTGTCCGGATTCTTTTTGGATCGTTTCTTGAGAAACTTAAGATTCAGGAGGGGATGAGGATTTATGATGTTTTTAAAGATTTAGAGGGACATTTGATCCAGGCTTTGGAAAATTATTATGGAATGGTGAACTCGTCTGATGCGAAAAAAGAGAATAAGAGTGAAAGCGTTTATGTTGATTTTATCCCGAAATTCAATTTAATTGAATTTTTCCGGTTTGCTGATGGAGCCCATTGTTGTTTGACATCCAACCCTGCGGTTGCGGCTTACTATGCTGCTGGGATTTTTGAGAGACAAATGCCGCGTTATATAACGGACGCGCCTCATTTTTGGTTCCAGTTTACAACGAAGGCACGGGGAGAAAAGAATGCACGTCAATTCGGATGGTTCGAATGCTGGTTTGGTTTGGATAAGAATGGCAAGATTATTGTTGGGACAGAATTAACCTATTTAAATCCTGCTTATCAGCAGGTGAATATTCAGAAGGCGCTTTTAGGGAAGGTCGAAGAGATTTTATTTTCAACAGGTGTTAGTATGATTGCGCAAGCGTATTTTGGTCATCATGCTTCCAACGCGATGAAGCCGCCATCAGGATATAAGTCAGAAGATCATACTGTTGAAAAGCTTCAAAGTTTATTGGATGGGAATCCTATTTATGAAGATGCTAAGATTGAAGTAAATAAACAAGTCACGCATACTTTTTATGTTAGGCACAATCCTGGGTGGAATGCCCCCAAGCCATTGGCCCCAAAATCCAAAGAATATAAGGTGAGTTTAGAATGGGTCAAGCCGCAAAACGTGACAAACGAATTAATTGATCGATTAGTTGGGATTGAGGTGGCTGTATTTCCTGAGAATAAACAAGCTGGCAGAGGTTATATGGTTGAGCATATGAGGCATCCCGGGGCGCTGAATTTCATTTTGAGGGATGATCATACGCGTGAGATTATTGGTTATCGGCATGCTGTTCCTGCGAGAGATGCTGCGTTGATGAAAATGGCTACAAGGTCTCGCCGCAACCATGATGGCAGATACAATCAGTATATGAGAGATGATGTTCTTTATGGAAGTGATGTGGCGTTGCTCCCTCAATATTGGGGGAAAGCCAAGATGGGAGATAAATTCAGGACATTCTTTAAGGAAGCTAAAAAGAGAGGGTTTAAATATATTTGTGTTCATACGGAATCAACGAATCCTGTTGGACCTGCCTTAACGCAGATTTATCAACATTTCGGATTTGAGGTTAAGTGGAAGGAAGAGGATTGGGGTGGAGGAGATACATATGATTTTTTGGTTCTTGATTTAGCAAAGATTGATAGTTCGATGAGGATATCGACAGGGCGGTCGCTGGCCCAGAGTGGAAGTATTGTAGCAGGGGCTGGCAAAGTGAGGGGGGCCGCTTTTCAAGCGAGAGCCGTCAATGATCCTAATCCCGGCGGTATTGATCTGAATCCGACAAATTTGAATTTGGATATTCAAGGTTCAAGGGGGGATTTGAAATTCAATGTGAAGAATATCGAAGACATTCAATTTGACGGTCTTTATCCGATAATTATTAATATTGTGCCGATTACGCCAGGCCAGTTGCCGTTGATCATGGGGGATAACGATCCGAATCAAGGAAACAATGGTCAACAAAAAATCTCGGGGATAGAAAATTCTCCTGAAGAACCATTAGAGGGATTAGCGAAGGTGAATTAATTTTAAGGTTGTTGTTTTTTGTTGTTTTTTTTGGATGGGGCCCAGCCCTGTACTGTACAGGGCTGGGCCCCTGGCTTTTTCGACTATTTGTGAAAAATAAAAATTGTGATATACTAAAAATAATATTTTATGAATAAAATTAAAATCTTCCGCCCGTTTCAACTCAAAGTCACCTTCGCATTGATCCTGTCAATGCTCTTTGCCCTACTTTTAAGTAATTTTTTAATCAGCCGTTCAATACTTCAATCAGAATTTCAGACCATCCGCCAGCAACTGATGGATTATGCTCAATTGGCAGCCATGAACATTGATCCTGAAACCTTAAAGCAAGTTCCTTTGAATCATGAGGGTGTTAAGACCAGGGAATATCAAACGCTGGTCGAAGTTTTAAAGAACATCAAAGAAATTAATCCCCGCATCGCTTATATCTATATTTTAACGAAGACAAAAAAAGATGGCATTTTTCAGTTTATGGTTGATCCTAATCCTGCGGCGAGGAGAGGGGACGACTTGATCACCTCTTTGCCCGGGGATGAATATGATGCGGCCAGATTCCCGGCCATGATGAAAGGTTATCAAGAGCCTTCGGCAGATTCAGAGTTAGAAGTTGATGAATGGGGAGTGACCTTGTCCGGTTATGCCCCTATTCGTGATGTCCATGGGCAATCCATCGCTATGTTAGGGGTCGATATTTTAGCCAATGATATTTATCAGCTTCAGAAAGAGACCCAGGACCGTGTCCTTTATGTTTTTATATTAGGTTTTCTTTTTTCGATTTTTTTAGGGATGGTGATTGCGAGACGGATTACGGACCCGGTTGAAAAACTTGTTGATGGGGCACGGCGGATTGCGGACGGCGATCTTTTATATGCGGTCAAGGTCAAGGGTAACAATGAAATTACGCAACTTGCGGATGAATTCAATCAAATGACCCAAAGTCTTTATGAATCCCGACGAAAATTGGTGGGATATTTTTATGGGGTGATTCGTTCTTTGATTAATGTTCTAGAAGCCAAGGACCAATATACACGGAATCATTCGGAAAAAGTTGCAAAATATGCGATGAAAATCGCCTCTAAAATGGGATTTTCCCGCAGCACGGTCAAACTGATTAAGCGGATTTCTCTCTTGCATGATGTGGGGAAATTGGCCATTCACGATGGGATATTGAACAAAACGGATCAGTTGACCGAAGAAGAATGGGGAATTATTCGGGGGCATCCCTTGACAGGGGTCGATATCTTAAAGCCGGTTCTTTTTGACCAGGAGATGCTTTCCATCGTTCTTCATCATCATGAACGTTATGACGGAAATGGCTCTCCGGATCATCTCAAAGGGGATGAGATCAATTTATTGACGGCGATTGTTTCCGTGGCTGATGCGTATGATGCCATGACGACAGACCGAATTTACCGCAAAGGAATGACGAAACAGCAAGCCATGGCCGAATTGGAAAAAGAACGCGGCCGCCAGTTTCATCCGAAAGTCGTGGATGTGTTTTTAGGAATTTTGAAATCGGAAAAATAGTCATTTTTTGATTCGTTGTGAGACGGGTTAAAGAAGTCTGCTTTGGGGGGCCGGCCCACCGCCTTTGGCGGTGGGCAGGCCCCCAGGGCATTTTATGAACGGAAACGCTATTTTTTTATTGAAAATAAACTAATTTGTTATAATATGATTTCACATATGGAAACGAAAAATATTTTTTATCAATATTTGACTGACGGCATAAGCTTCTCCTCCAAAGATGCCGCCCGCATGCGCACAATTTATTTTCCTTTGTGCGGGGTGGACGCCAAAAGCCTTAAATCCGCGATCACGCCTTATTTAAGCGGGGACATTAAAACGGATAAAAATCACTTTCTGACAAAACCCGCTTCACGCGAAGACCTGCGTTTAGATGTCCGAAATTTCTTTTTTGATATTGAAAATAAAGGGGTTTTTTCTTTCGCCCAATCTGGAGGCCCTGAATCGACGGTCGAAGCGGGTCCGCTTTGGCATAAAGTCGTCAGAATTTTTCCCGAAGCGGGGCTTCAGTTGGAAGCGATTAATTTCGTTCCGATTTCTTCGCAAACCGTGGAACTGATGTCGGTGACTGTCAAAAATATTTCGAACCAGAATTTTAAGATGACCCCGACAGCTGCCATCCCGATTTTTGCCCGCGGTTTATCGAATAAGCATGATCATGAACACGTGACAGCGCTTCTCCATCGGATCAAACAGGTCAATCATGGTGTTTTGGTAAGCCCCACCATGTATTTCAATGAAGAAGGCCATAAACCCAAACAGACGGTGTATTTTGTTTATGGGATTTCAGAAAAGGGGGCCAATCCTGTCGGGACCTTCCCGACCACAGAAAGTTTTTATGGCGATTGCGGAAATCCGTTTCAGCCGCTGGGGGTTTCTTCTTCTGTTGTTCCTGATTTATTAACGGATGAAATGTTACAAGGCAAAGAAGCCATGGGCGCGCTTCGCTTTCCGCCAGAGGTTCTTAACCCCGGAGATTCCCGTCGGTATCTCCTGATTTTAGGTTTGGCGGACAATTTAGAAGAAGCCGAAAAAGTTTTCAAAGAGTACGCTTCTTTAGAAAAGTTTGAAGAGGCCTTGAAAGACAATAAACAATTTTGGTTTGAAAAAACCCATGCCATTGAATTAACAACCGTTGACCTTCACTTTAATGCCTGGTTTAAATGGGTCACTTTGCAGCCAGTCTTAAGAAGGATTTTTGGCAATTCTTTTCTCCCTGATCATGATTATGGAAAAGGCGGCAAAGGTTGGCGTGATATCTGGCAGGATCTTTTGTCGCTCATTTTGATTGAGCCGGAACATGTCCGGGAGAATTTGATTGATAATTACGCGGGAGTGAGGATTGACGGATCGAACGCCACCATTATCGGCAACGTTCCCGGTGAATTCATCGCCGACCGCAATGCGATCACGCGCGTCTGGATGGATCACGGGGTTTGGCCTTATTTAACAACCAAGCTTTATATCGACCAAACCGGCGATTATGATATCCTGCTTGAGGAAAATACCTATTTCCGTGATACACAATTATCGCGGACTTTTCAAAAAGATTTTTTGTGGAATCTTGATTACGGACGTAAATTAAAGGACCATTTGGGACAAGTCTACGCGGGATCTGTCCTCGAGCATATTTTGGTCCAACATCTTGTTCAGTTTTTTAACGTCGGAGAACACAACATCATTCGTCTCGAAAGCGCGGATTGGAATGATGGTTTAGATATGGCTTTTCGGCGGGGAGAAAGTGTGGCCTTCGCCTCGTTTTATGCCGGAAATCTTCTGTCTCTGGCGCATCTATTAGAGGAATTTAGCCGCAAGAAAGCCATTAAGGAGTTAACGCTGGCGAAAGAACTTCTTGTTTTGTTAGATTCTTTGACGGAGAGTCCTTGCGATTATCATGATCCTGAGGCAAAGAAATATTTATTATTTAATCAATATTTGAAGAGTGTTCAACCGGAAATCAGCGGTCAGACCGTGAAGATTCCTTTGGAATCTCTTGTGGCGGATTTGCGTAAAAAAGGGATGTGGATTTTTGAACATATCCGTCGGCAGGAGAAGGTGAAAGCGCAGGAAGGTTCTACGACCTATTCTTGGTTTAACGGGTATTATGACAATCAGGGCGAGCGGGTTGACGGCGAGAGAAACAACCGCGTGCAAATGACATTGACCGGACAAGTTTTTCCGTTTATTTCAGGACTCGCGAATGAGGAGGAGATCAAGGACGTTATTCGCGCTGTAAATCATTATTTAAAGGACCCGAAACTAGGCGGATATCATTTGAATACGGATTTCTGCCGACCTCATTATCTTGATTTAGGACGGGCGTTTAGCTTCGCTTATGGGACCAAAGAAAACGGTGCTTTTTTTAGTCACATGAATGTGATGTATGCCTATGGCCTTTATTTGCGCGGGTTTGCCCGGCAAGGGCACGAAGTTTTAGAAACCATTTACAAAATGAGCACGGACACCGCCAAAAGTAAAATCTATCCCGGGATCCCTGAATATTTTGATCCCAACGGCCAGGGCATGTATCATTATTTAACGGGTTCCGCGAGTTGGTTTGTTTTAACTTTGTTAACTCAGGTTTTTGGCGTGCGCGGTGAAGGCGGAGATTTGGTTTTGAACCCAAAATTGCTCAAAGAACAATTCGGGGCAGACAACACAGCTTCGATTTCTTGTCAATTTGCCGGGAAAAAACTGAATGTGGTTTATGTCAATGCCTCGGGTCTTGACTTTGGGCAATATGCGGTTAAAGAGGTTTCTATCGACGGCAAGAATAGGGAGTGCGAGAAAAAATCCCCTGCTTTTGTTAAAATACCAAGAGACATGATTCAGCCATTGTCCCAAGAAGTTCAGATACGGGTTGTTCTTGGCTAACTGAGTTGTTTCCAACAAAAAACACCGTGAAGGAGATCGTATGACAGAAAAATCAAATAATATAAAACAGGAAAAAGGATTTTGGGGCAAACTGATTGATCAATTGGACAAAAAGCTCGAGACCAAAGCCAAAACTCAAGGGTGTTGTTGCCGTTCTTCTAAGGATGAGAAAGATTCTTCATGCTGCAGTTAATCGCAGACTGGCTGGTTTATTCCTTATGTAAGATTTCGCCGGATTCAAGGTGGGGCCCCATCTTGAATTTTTTTATTTACGATTCTCTGAATTCCCTTTCGCTTCTTTTTGTCTTTAAGGCGGTTTTTGTATTTTTACGGAAATTTTTCCCCCCGTCTAAAAGTATGTTTTGGTAAACCCGGGGGGGTGGGGTGGGATATTTTTTTGCGGCCTTGTTTGGGGCAGTAACGCCATTTTGTTCCTGTTCGTCGATACCGATTTTCTTGGGATTTTTAGAAGCCGGTTTGCCGTTGGGAATTGCGTTTTCGTTTCTGATCACATCGCCTTTGATTAATGAATATCTTGTGGTCTTGATGCTTGGATTTTTTGGCTGGAAGATTACGGTTTTGTATGTTGTGAGCGGCCTTTTGATTGGGACCATAGTTGGGCTGGTTTTGGGACGAATGAGATTGGAAAGATTCCTTGTTGAAGATTTCATGGGTTCATCTCAAACGATTGAAACGAGCGTCTTTCAAAACTTTACAGATCGGGTTTTATTTGGCGTTCGAGAGGCTGTCGCTATTGTCAAGAGGATTTGGTTTTGGATTCTGGTCGGGGTTGGTGTTGGTGCGTTGATTCACAATTATGTCCCTCAGGAAACGATCCATGGGATTATTGCTCGAACAGGAAATTTTTCCGTTCCTGTTGCCACTATTTTAGGTGTTCCTTTATATGGAAGTTGTGCGGCGATTGTTCCGATTGCCGTTGTCTTATTTCAGAAAGGCGTTCCCTTGGGGACGGCCTTGTCTTTTATGATGGCGGTCGCCGCGTTAAGCCTGCCCGAAGCCGTGATGTTGCGCCGGGCGATGAAATTACAGCTGATTGGAATATTTTTCGGGGTTACGACGTTAGGGATTATTCTGACAGGATATCTTTTTAACTTTTTTCAGACCATTCTTTTTTAAACATATGTTTCCTCAATTTGCCGATAATTTAAGCATTCAACTTTTGCTGTTTATTGTCAGCGGTTTTTTGATGATCAAAGCCGCCAGCCTTTTTGTGGATAATGCCACGATCATTTCTTTCAAATTAAATCTCCCTAAAATTTTTATTGGGTCAACCATTGTCAGCCTTTTGACCGTGACCCCGGAATTTATTGTTTCTGTCTCATCGAATTGGATCGGGGAGGCCGGGGTAGCGGTGGGAAATGTCGTCGGGTCTTGTATTTGCAACATTGGCCTGATTTTAGCGGTGGGGGTCATGATTCGAAGTATCAGGGTCGGTGAACTTGACGTGAAGTATCGTTTAACGTTTTTAGTGGGAGTTTTAGTTGTCGTTTATCTTTTTATGTTGGACCGGTCTTTGGGGCGAGGAGAGGGGATCGCGCTTTTGATTCTACTGGTTTTCTTTTTGGTTTTTAATTATCGATTAGCTAAAAAAAGTGGAACAACCGAGAATGCTGACCAGGATTTGACCCCAAGTATGCCTTTACGCAAATCCGTTCTTTTGTTTTTGACAGGAGGGGTTTTGACTGTTTTGCTGGCGAGGTATGGCATGGTGGATACGGGATTAAATATTGCCCGATTATTAGACGTGTCTCCGATCGTCGTCGGTTTGACCATGCTGGCTTTAGGGACATCTTTGCCGGAATTGATTACATCGATTGTTTCGAGCAAAAAAAACCATGGAGAATTGGCGGTGGGGAATGTTTTCGGGGCCAATGTCTTGAATCTGCTGTTTGCCCTTGGTGTTGCTGTGGTCGTCCGTCCGATACCGATTGATGAGGCACCGATTACGTTCAATATGCCGGTGGCGATAGGCATGGCGGTATTGATGTTGGTTTTTGGCAAAACAAAATATACTTTTATGCGTTTTGAAGGGATTGTGCTTTTGGTGGTTTATTTGCTTTATTTGACCGCTTTGTTTTTTATGATTTATTAAAAATGTTCATCGGCGCAGGAATTTCTGCTTGTTTTTATGAATAGTTTTCTATATAATACGGTTCAGTTCTTTACATAAATTAATTCAATCACGTTTCACCGGGTCTAAGGGGTTTCCTTAGAGGATTAGGAGATGGTCGGGCCGCCATCTGAAATGAAATTTCAGATGGCGGCCCTTTTTATTTTTACAAAAGGAGAACAACAATGAACATTAACTGGGAACGGGATTGGATCATTTTTCTTCTGATCGGTCTTTTTATTGCTTTTGTTGTTTATGTGAGGATCCAAGGCCTTCTTGAACAGAAAAGGTCCTTGAAATCAAAGACAGAGAATTCCAAAAACTAGATTAAGACAAAACAGGGCCGTGGGGCATGAAAAGATTACTTCTTTTTATTTTTCCTATTTTGATTATTATTTCTCTCGGGTTTGGTCTTTTCGGCACGGTCCAAGTTCGTCTTGAAGAAGAAAAGCTGTTGGACGACCTTCAACGGAAAGCCAGGGCCGTGGCCGAGGCCATGGATTTGTCTGTCCAGCATATTTTATCGACGAATAATCTGAGAAATGCCAATTATCTTGTTGAAAAATTCCAAAACAGGGAACGATTACAGGGGTGTGTGATCTATACCAAGGACGGAGAAATTTTTTCGATTACCGAACGTTTTTCCGATTGGAAGGACAAAGAGAAACCTTATATTAAGGAAGTGATCAATGACAAAGAACCGCGCAGCTCCCTGGAATCTTTCAAAGATTATTCTCTTCACAGTTATACTTTTCCCATTGTTAATGACGCTGGTACATCCTTAGGGGCCGTCGAGATTATTCATGATACCTCATATGTTTTTTTGCGCTTGAGTGAGATTTGGCGCTCGATTAGTGTTACATTAATCGGCTGTGTCATTTTGATTTTTCTTATTTCCCTCTTTCTTCAAAAACGAATTTTTATCCTTCCTATTCAGCAATTGACGCTTTGGTTCAAGCATTTTCAAAAAGGCGAGATCGATGATAACCATCCGATTAAGGACAAGGACGTTTTCGGCGAGCTTGCGAGCGAAGTCGAGCAGGTCGCCTTAAGTTTGCGTGTTGCTCGTCAGAGTGTTTCCCGTCAAGCTCAGGTCAGGATTGAAAAAGAAGATATATGGACTGAAACTAAGCTGCGCGATTTGATTCACGCGAAATTAGGGGACAATTCATTTTTTGTCGTTTCGAACAGAGAACCGTTTATGCATGTGATCGATGAGGTCACGGGAAAAGCGAAATGTCTGCGGCCCGCAAGCGGGGTTGTCACCGCGATTGATCCTATCTTGAGATCTTGCGGGGGGACCTGGATTGCCCATGGGAGCGGCAATGCCGATCGGAAATTTGTGAATTCAAAAAATAAATTAGGAGTCCCTCCGGAAGACCCCCGGTATATCCTCAAAAGAATTTGGCTCACGAAAGAAGAAGAGGAAGGGTATTATTATGGTTTTTCGAATGAAGGCCTATGGCCTTTATGTCATATTACGCACACCCGCCCGATTTTTAGAGAGAAAGATTGGAACATCTATCAAAAAGTTAATGAGAAATTCGTGGAAACCATTTTAGAGGAGTTTCCGGCCAAGGACCCTTTTGTTTTTATTCAGGACTATCATTTTACGACCTTGCCGAAAATGATCAAGGCCAAGAGGCCCCAGGCCAAGGTCGCCTTATTTTGGCATATCCCCTGGCCGAACCCAGAAGTTTTTTCGATTTGCCCTTATCAGAAAGAGATTTTGGAAGGGATGTTGAGCTGTGATTTGATCGGTTTTCACGTGCAGTTCCATTGCAATAATTTCCTGGATACGGCCAATCGTTTTTTGGAAGCGCGGGTGGACACGGAGAAGTTTAGCGTTGTCAGGGGCAACCAAGAAACGCTCATCCGGGCTTTCCCGATCAGCGTCAACCCGCAAATTTATGAAAATTACGACGGGGTCGCGGCGAATGTGCTGGAGGGATTGCGATATGAATATGATCTCAAAGATAAGATCGTGGCCTTGGGGGTTGATCGCATTGACTACACCAAGGGTTTGGTGGAACGCATCATGGCCATCGACCGGTTTTTGCAGAAGTATCCGCAATATCGTTCCAAGTTTGTTTTTATTCAGCTGGGGGCCCCGAGCCGCACGCACATTAAGAGATATCATGACCTGATGGGGGAAATCGATGAATTGGTCGAAAAAGTCAATTGGAAATATTCCGAGGAGAATTCGAAGCCCATTATCTATCTGAAACGGCATTTTTCAGCCGATGAGATTATTCCGTTCTTTCTTTTAGCGGATATTTGCATGGTCAGCTCTTTGCATGACGGGATGAATTTGGTCGCGAAGGAATATATCGCGACCAAAAAAGACCTCACCGGGGCCTTGATGTTAAGTTGTTTCACCGGGGCCTCCAGAGAATTAACCGATGCGATTCAGATCAACCCTTATTCAACCGAAGAGTTTGCGGAGGCCATCAAGACAACGATCGAGATGCCGGTCGAAGAAAAACAGCGGCGCATGGCCAATATGCGAAAAACAATCCATGAACATAATATTTACCGATGGGCGGCAAATATCATTAATGAATTAACAGCGTTGAGAAAAGATTAATGTCCCATGCTTCGGCGAATAAAATACTTTTTCGAGGAGTGGCCGCATCTTCAAAAAAAAATGGCTGACTCTCCAATTTTTTTGTTTTTAGATTTTGACGGGACCTTGGCCCCTTTGGCGTCGACCCCGGATGAGGCCGTTCTTCCCAAGGAAACCAAACGATTTCTGGAGGCGTTATCCAATCTAGGGAACTGCCGAATAGCGATCGTTTCTGGGCGTGGCTTAAGAAATGTCAAAGAAAAAGTCGGCTTGAAGAATCTCATTTATGTCGGGAACCATGGTTTTGAAATTGAAGGGGATGATTTATCGTTTGAGGGGATGTTTTCTCCCAAAATTAAATCGGTCTTAGATAGAATTAAAATGGAATTGGGACAGAAGCTGAATTCCTTTGATGGGGTTTTGATTGAAGATAAGGGCCTCACCTTAAGCGTCCATTATCGTCTTGTCCCTGAATTTCAAATGACCCATTTTAAAAAGACATTGGACAGGGTCTTAAAACCTTTTTTATCACACCAAGAAATTAAGCTTGGGAGCGGAAAAAAAGTTTATGAAATCAATCCTCCGATCGAATGGGACAAAGGCAAAGCGATCAATTGGATCTTGTCCAAAGAACGGTTTAATCATCCCCAGAAGTCGTTTTTGCCTATTTTTCTCGGTGACGATATCACGGATGAGGACGCATTTCATGCTTTTAGAAAGACAGGCATTACCATTTTAGTCGGGACGCCCAGATCTTCTTATGCGCGTTATTATTTGCGCGATCCCCATGACGTCGGGAAATTTTTAAAAGAAGTCCTTGAACTTAAAAATAAATCCTTATGACAGGACTATTAAAAGCCAAAGAACCTTTTCGTTTTTCCACTCGTCTTCATCTTTTTGAGCTGACAGGTCTTCGGGCTTCTTCTCTCGATCAGCTTTTAACCCTGATCAAGGACGTCCCGGGATCTTGTATCTATCATCACACCCACCGTTTTTTACAACAGCACCAAATTTTTTCACCGGAACCGCCCAATGATTTTGCTTATTGGATCGGGGAAGCGCTGGGGGAGGATGTTTTAGCGGAACAGTTGGCCAGTATCGACATTGTCCAATTTTCTTCCATCCGGGGCCTTCGGGATAAAATAGTTGCGACCATAGAAAATTATATAAAGAAAAACGCTCGGACCAAAAACCTTCAGGCCCCCGAAGGACAAGAATTTCATTTTATTAAATCACTTAGTTTCGTCGTCCCCACGCGTTATGAGGCGACAGATCTAAAGGAATTCAGGGATATCCTTGAAAAGATCACCATTGATTCGATTTATTTTCATATTTTTGAATCGCGGTTAAGGATTGAAAAAAAAACCAATGATTTTTCTCTTTGGATAGAGATGTCTTTAGAGAACAAAGAACTGGCGGACAAAATTTCCGGACTCGACCCGTACACGCAAACGATGGAAAATTTACGTCATCGGATTATTCAAATCATAGAAAGAAGTTGACCCTATGGCCCAATTGGAACAATACTCGCCGATTGTCGGCTCGTCGATTATTGACGATTTGCGTTTGTTGGGGGACCGACTCCAAGGGAAGGTGGTCCAGCATGTCAATTCGACGGCTGTGGGAGGAGGGGTTGCGGAAATCCTCAACCGGATGATCCCGTTGTTAAAAGATTTAGGGATCGAGTCCCGTTGGGATGTGATTAAGGGGGGACAGCAGTTTTTTGAAGTGACCAAAAAGTTTCACAATGTTTTACATGGTCGCCCGGATGAGGTCGCCCAAAAAGACCTTGATATTTTTATGGAGACAAGCCAGAAGAACATCGATGAGATGGAGATCAGGGGAGACATCATGTTCATCCATGATCCTCAACCGATCGCTTTGGTCCGAAAGAAAACAGATAATAAATGGATTTGGCGGTGCCATATTGACGTGTCTCACCCTCACGAAAAGGTCTGGGGATTTTTAAAAGAGTTCATTGTCCACTATGATTCGGTGGTTTTTTCTGCCCCGAATTTCTCTCAGGAGTTACCGCTCCGCCAATTTTTAATTGCTCCCTCGATTGACCCGTTGAGTGATAAGAACAAAGAATTGCCGCAAGAAACGATCAATGACGTTTTGGCCAGATATCATATCCCGACGGACAAGCCCATCGTCACGCAGATTTCACGATTTGACCGTTTGAAGGACCCGTTGGGAGTGATTGAGGCTTACCAATTGGTAAAAAAATATACGGATTGCCGTTTGGTCCTGGCTGGGGGCGGCGCTGTTGATGATCCCGAAGGGGTCCAAGTCTTGGCTGAAGTCCAGGAGAAAGCCCAAAAAGACAAAGACATCCATGTTTTGTTATTACCTCAGGATGATATCGCGATCAATGCGCTTCAGCGTGCCTCAACGGTGATTCTTCAAAAGTCACTCAAGGAAGGGTTTGGGCTGACTGTTTCGGAAGCCCTTTGGAAGGCAAAACCGGTTGTGGCTTCCCATGTGGGCGGGATCCCTCTGCAGATTAAACATAAATATTCTGGATTGCTTTGCCACTCCGTTGAAGGAGCGGCGTTTGCGATCAAACAGTTGTTAAACAGCCCTGATTATGCCAGAAAGTTAGGGGAAAACGGACGGAACCATGTTCTCAATAATTTTTTAGTGACCCGGCATTTGAGGGACTATTTGTTGTTGTTTTTATCGACGTACTATAGGGAAGATTTGGTTTATTTATAAAAGAGAATTCGAGGTTGAGTGATGCGACCGATTGGTTGGGTTTTTATGCTTCTTTCCTGGGGGATGATTTTGAGTTTAGGGTTTTTCTGTTTTTCTCAGATTTTTAAAAAAGACCGTAAATTAAGATAAGAGTTTTTTAAAAGGGCGTCCGGGGATTGCGGCAGGGCCGCAATCCCCGGACGCCCTGAAACTTTGCAAAGTTGATTTTACGCTTGTCCCTCCTCAGGAAAACCGCTACAATAAGACCACAATAAAAAAGTCAACAATCCTGTCTGCATGGTCTTCGGTTACGAACTCATTATTATTGGTTTGATGTTAGTCTTTAACGCTGTTTTTGCCGCGTATGAAATGGCGCTAGCTTCCATTTCCCGGGCGAAACTGCAAGTCCTTGTCAATCATAAGAGAAAAGGCGCCGAAGAAGCGGCTTACATGAAAGACCACATGGAGGCCAGTCTTGCTGTTGTTCAGGTTGGGATTACGTTTGTCGGGGCGATTGCCGCCGCGACCGGCGGTGCCGGGGTCATTCAGTCGTTAT
>CAZAPN010000011.1:17775-19310 GCA_964487145.1 uncultured Planctomycetales bacterium
GTGTCTCAGTATGGTATTCCCAAATTCTTGGCAGATTTACTCGCTTTAGTCTTTTTAATTATCCCCTTGGGTTTTCTCACCATCGTTTTTGCGGAACTCATTCCTAAAATGTATGCGTTGAATAACAAGGTTTGGGTGTGCTTGACCTTGTCCCCTACCATAAAAGTGTTTACACGAATTTTTTATCCTATTATTTCTGTCTTTGAAAGGGTTGTCAAATGGATCATGCATATCGGTGACAAAAAAGGATATTTAAAAAATCGCAGCGAAGATATTCCGGGACTGCATGAGTTGACCGCTGCGGCGGCCTTGGCCCGGACTTCTCGCCTCATCGGCACCCGCGAAGAAAAAATCGTTTTATCCGCAGCCCAATTCTCTTCACGTCCAGTCAAGGAAATCATAATTCCCATTAAGGATATTTATACAATTCCCATCGAGAATTCCCTTTCTGAAGCCCTTTTAAAAGCCCACATGGATATGCATACCCGGTTTCCCGTTTGCGCCAAAGAGAATGATCCGCAAAGCATCGAAGGTTATGTGAATTTTAAAGATATTGTCGCGGCCCTGAAGCTCAATCCCGATGATCCGAGCATTAAAGGAATTTTGCGTCCTATTAAAATTGTTGATAAAGATGTTCCTATTTCCCAGGTGTTGGAGCAAATGATTCAGGAGAAATCCCATATTGCGCTCGTCACATCAAAAACAAGCGGGGTTGTTGGCATGATAACCCTGGAAGACATTATTGAAGAATTAGTCGGAGAGATTGAAGATGAATTTGACCGTTTGCCGACATATATTCATCCCTATTCCAACGGGTGGATCATGGGAGGCGGTGTTGCCATGAGTTTGGTAGCCCAGACAACCGGATGGAAAACATCCCAAGAAACCGGTGAGGTTCCGATGCGTCTCGCTGAATGGTATGGCCAGAAATTGGGATCCGCGGTCAAAGGAGGGGAAGTGATTACCGACGGAAATTTGCAGGTCATGGCGCGTAAAGTCCGTCGGAAGAAGCTGTCTGAGGCGGTCGTGAGTATTGTGAATAAATGATTGATTTTAAGGTTAAGTTTTTAGGTTAGGGTTAAGAAGCCAGTATGGTTTAAAGGTTAGGGTTAGGTTCAAAGACTTAACCTTAACCTGCTCACTATACTGGCCTCTTAACCCCAACCATAACCTAAATACAATTAAATTTTGAGAAGTTTGCTATGGAACATCAAGCGAAACATAAAGAATTTCCAAAAGTCATTAAACAAAAGCCTGTCCGTGACAGCTGGGCATCTCGATTAGGCATTATCATGGCGGTGGCTGGTTCCGCTATTGGCCTTGGGAATTTTTTAAGGTTCCCGGCGAAAGTGGCGGCGAACGGCGGTGGGGCCTTTATGATCCCGTATTTTGTTTCACTTTTGCTTTTAGGGATTCCTCTGATGTGGATTGAGTGGACCTTGGGACGTTACGGCGGAGGTTTCGGACATGGGACTGCGCCGGGGATTTTCCATAGCCTTTGGCAGAAAAATCGTTTTATCAAATATTTCGGAGTC
>CAZAPN010000012.1:0-18115 GCA_964487145.1 uncultured Planctomycetales bacterium
ATGTTCCCCGAAGTGGATCCTGTCCTGGGGCCTGAAATGCGTTCAACCGGAGAAGTCATGGGAATCGGCGAATCGTTTGGAGTGGCCTTTTATCGGGCCCAGGAATCTGCCGGCTATAAACTTCCCCTGGAGGGAAATGTCTTGGTCACCATTGCTGATAAAGACAAGGATCAGTTGTTGCCGATTGCCAAAAAAGTCGCTCACCTCGGGTTTACCATTTATGCAACGGCCGGAACAAGTCTTTATCTGAACCAACATCACATTCCCAATATTCAAATTGCTAAGATGCACGAAGGACGTCCGAACATTGCGGACCTGATTAAAAATAATGAGTTGAAGCTTGTCATTAATACACCCGTAGGGAAAAACAGCAAATTTGATGACAGTTACATCCGTATGTTGGCCATCCAAAAGAAAATTCCGTATGTCACGTCGATTGCGGCGGCTGCTGCGAGCATCGACGGAATTGAGGCTGTCAAAACAAAGAAAACCGGAATAAAATCATTGCAGGAATATCACGCGGACGTCTTCAAACAAAAATAAATTAATTGATAACTTTCGAATCAGGAGAAAAGGGATGAGCGGTGCTTTTGGAGTTGTTTCAAAATCAAACTGTGCAAAAACATTGTTTTACGGGACAGATTATCATTCTCATTTAGGGACCGAATATGGCGGTATGGCGGTTTTAGGTGAGAAATTCACCCGGCAAATTCACAACATCAGCCAGAGCCAATTCAAATCCAAGTTTTTTGAAGATTGCGAGAAAATGTACGGAAATAAAGGGATCGGAGTTATCAGCGACTGCGACGAGCAGCCGATTTATATCAATTCGAAGTTTGGCCCGTTTTGCATCGTTACGACCGGTTTGATTGAGAATAAAGAGGAGTTGGTTGCATTCCTTTTTAAACGGGGCCATTCCTTTAGCGAAGTGAGTAGAACGGGTGTGAATGTTCCTGAGTTGATTGCGAAATTGATCACGTTAGGGGACAACATTATCGACGGAATCGAAAAGATGTTTTCGATGATCGATGGTTCCTGTTCGCTTCTTTTGTTAAACCATGAAGGAATTTATGCCGCGAGAGACCGTTTGGGATATACGCCGTTTGTCATCGGGAAAAAATCTGACGGTTGGGCAGTTGCCTCGGAAAGTAGCGCTCTACCCAATACCGGATTTGAAATCAGTAAATATATGTCTCCGGGTGAAATTGTTCTCATGACGGAAGACGGGCTTGTGGATAAACGCTGCGGACAAAAGACCTGTCAAATATGTACCTTCCTTTGGATTTATACAGGCTTTCCGGCATCGGATTACGAAGGGATTAATGTGGAACTTGTCCGGGAAAAATCCGGTAAGGCTTTGGCAAAAAAAGACAAAGATATTAAAGTGGATGTTGTTTCGGGTGTTCCTGATTCCGGGGTGGCTCATGCCATTGGGTATTCAATCGAGTCCGGGAAACCTTTCCGACGGCCTTTAGTGAAATATACCCCTGGTTATGGACGCAGTTATACTCCCCCCGACCAAGACACACGGGATTTTATCGCAAAAATGAAATTGATCCCGATTAAAGAAATCATCAAAGACAATAGCGTCGTTGTCTGTGAAGATTCGATTGTGAGAGGAACACAGCTCAAGAATTTCACAGTCCAAAAACTATGGGATTGCGGGGCGAAAGAAGTCCATGTCCGCCCGGCGTGTCCACCGCTCATGTTCCCTTGTCGATTTTGTTTGTCCACACGCAGTATCCATGAGTTAGCTGCGCGTAAGGCCATCCGTGCTTTGGAAGGGAAGGACATTGAAGATGTTTCTGAATATAGGGATCCTAGTTCAACAAAATATAAGAAGATGGTGGAGTGGATTCGAAAGGATTTAGATGTTACAACCTTGCGTTATCAAACCATCGAGGACATGGTGAAAGCGGTCGGGTTACCCAAAGAAAGGCTGTGTCTTTACTGTTGGACAGGGGACTACCCACAAACCCTAAAAACCGTTCAATTTTCGAAGAAACAAAACAAGCGGAAATCTCGATGAAGAAATGCGCGTTTTGTGCTGAGGAAATCCAGGATGAGGCCATTAAATGCAGGCATTGCGGCGAGTTTTTGAACAAGGCACAAAAGGTCCCATGGTATTTTAAGACCGCGATATTAATTGTTCTTTTTTTGTGTGTTGGTCCGTTCATGTTGCCGCTGGTTTGGTTGAATCCCCATTTTTCGAGGACCAAAAAGATTGTTGTTACTTTCATTATTGTCATTTTAAGTTATTTGTTATACATGGTTTCGCTTTACGCCTGGAAGTCGATTCAAGAATATTATGATCTCATCCGTAATGAAGTTGGTTTATAAACCTTTTTAAAAAGGAAAGATCTATGAATCACGCCATCCTTTTAATTTCATGTCCCGATCAAAAAGGGATTACAGCCACGGTCACAAACTTTATTTTTCAGAATAACGGGAATATCGTCCATGCCGACCAGCATATTGATAATCAGACGAATATTTTCTTTATGCGGATCGAGTGGTCGCTGGATCATTTTAAGATTGAGCAAGGCCAGATTCAAAACGCTTTTCAATCGATCGGCGAGAAATTTGCCATGAAGTGGGAACTTCATTTTACGGACCGGAAGGATCGTTTGGCGATTTTTACTTCGCAGCATTTACATTGTTTATATGATTTATTGTTTCGGTATAAAGCCGGGCACATCCCATGTGAAATTCCTTTGATTGTCAGCAACCACCCTGACGCGCAAAGTGTCGCCCAAGAATTTCGTATTCCTTTTTACGAATTCCCGATTGAAAAAGAGAACAAGCGGGAGCAGGAAAGACGGGAAATGGACCTTCTCAAAAAAGAAAACATTGATACTGTTGTTTTAGCCCGCTATCACCAAATCCTGACACCGTCGTTTGTTGAGGCTTTTCCTAACCGTATTATCAATATCCACCATTCGTTTCTGCCGGCATTCATCGGACAAAATCCTTATCGCCAGGCCTTTCAGCGGGGGGTGAAAATTATCGGGGCAACCAGCCATTATGTGACCGCGGAACTCGATGAAGGTCCCATCATTGAACAGGATATCGTCCGCATCAGCCATCGCCACACCTTGGAAGATTTGATCCGGGAAGGGGAGGACTTGGAAAAAGTGGTCCTGGGTCGAGCTGTCCGCTGGCATTTGCAGAAAAAGATTCTTTGTTATGGCAATAAAACAGTTGTCTTTGATTGATGGCCTAACAAAGGCTTTGTCAACCAAGGCTTTGGGACCTTAATACGAAACCATTATGACTCCCGTTTCCTTCAAACAAACCTATAAGACAACGAATATTGTTCTTCTTTTTTTAGCTGCTTTTTTAATTTGGATCTATTGTTTTCGGGGGTTTTTACTGGGACAGTTGCAAATCGTTTCGGATGCGGTTTCCTATTATGACCACACTCGGTTTTATTTGACGAATTTGTTCAGCGGTATTTATCCTCTCTGGGACCCGCATTGGGAATGTGGGGTTCCGAATGATTTTTTTCTTTCCCGTCTTGGTGTCAATAACCCGTTTTTTCTGATTATTTTCTTCCTCGATAAAATCGGTGTCTCTTTTATCGTGGCCTATCAGACATTTCAGGCTGTTTATTATTTTGTCGGGATGTTAGGGTTTTATTTTATTGCCCGAAAAATATTAAAAAGTCAACCACTGGCATTTTTAGGGTTTACGACTCTTTTGTTTTCCTCTTGGGGGACACGCCTGTTTGATTCCTATATCGTTCTGGTCTTTGTTCCGACAATCTGGTTTTTTTATTTTTTGATTATTTTTTCCGAACGACAGCCCCGTTACGCATTTTTGGGGATGGTCTTGACCCTGATCCTGATTTTATCGACCTACATCCCGTTTTATTTTTTGATGACAGTGTTTTCTTTTTTTGTTTGTTTCATTGCGTTTTACCGTCAAGAATTCAAAACCATTTTGAACAAAACGTTTAAGTTTATTCTTGGCAATAAATGGCTGGTTGGGTTTTGTGCCTTGGCGCTACTTTTGGTCGTCGTTCCAGGAATAGGGTTGTTTAAGGACATGGACACTCATCAAGTCGTCATGCCTTTGCGTCACCTGGACTCGTCAGAACATCACGCATTGACCGTTAAAGAGAAATCTTTTTCCGAATGGGGTATTATCGAAGATATCTTTTTCTCAACGTATTTCTTTGATTTAAGGGATATGAATTTTTCAGTTTTATATTTACCGTTTATTATTTATATCGTTTTTCTATTCAGTTTGGGGGCGAAAACCCATAAAAAAATTGTTTTTCTTTTGACCTGGTTTTTTAGTTTCTTCCTTATCTGTGTTTCCCCTTTGATTCAGAAGTTCCTCTATAATTACGTGTTCTTTTTTAAGTTTTTTAAAAATCTCCATTTTTTTCTATGGATTGTTTTGATTCCACTTTTTGTCTTGTTGATTGTAAGTCAAGTTGACTATTTTGGAAATGATTTGTCCCCTCGTAAGGGTAGAAAATTAAGACTTTTTATTTTTTTAACTTTTATCCATGGAATTTTTCTTCTGCTTTCTTTGAAATCCGCCAGTTTAGTATCAACGCATCTCACGATCTTTTTGAGTTATCTTCTGTGTCTTTTTTATTTTTTTGCTCCATTAAATCGTTATTCGGCCTTAATATTATGGTTTGTTTTGGGAATTGTTGTTTTGCAACCCCTCGAGGTCTACCATTATTTTTCGAACAATGCCATGAGGGTTTCTTTGACGCCGTATCAGTACGAACGATTCCCTAAGGATTTTCTTTATACGCGAGGGCAGAACCAGGGGGTTCTTGAACAAGTGACGTATGAGACGGAATTCCCTCGTCTCAAAGATGCCTTTGGGAACATCTTGCCTCGGCAATCCAAGATTTATCTCTCAACGGGAAGGTATAACGATTTTTTTGAGCGGCTCGAGCCTGATATTTTCGCGGAATATGTTAAATATAAGTTTATCCTTTACGATCGTGTCGAAAAAATCGATGATCAGAATATCGATGTCGCCCTGCTTGAGAAAGCCTTTAAGGCACGGGAGAATCGGGCTTTTGTTCCCATAAATTATGATGGGCCATTAGGTCCCCCTGATCCAAACTCAGTGAGCGCGCTCGATACTCGAATCACAGAAGGTTCTCCTCTTCTTCAGGTCATTGATTTTAATCCCAATCGATTGAAAATTCAGACTCAGTTCGGGTCAACGAAATTTCTTGTCTATAATGACGCCTATGATCCGCGGTGGAGGGTTTACTTGAATGGGAGCCCCGTTCAATGGGAGAGAGCAAATTTTGCGTTTAAAGGTTTGTGGGTTCCTGCGGGAAAACAAGTTATTGAGTTTTCCTATGGATCGTTTGGTTTGTTTTTTCTCCGGTACATCAATCTTGTCTTTTCATATATAATCTTTTTTTGGATGATAGGCGGAGCCTTGAAAAGTTGGTTTTATCGAGACCAAACCCTTTCCAGTTGAGATTGAATAAGATGGCACATCCATATCGAATAAAATTAGTTGCGATGGTAAAGCAGATTGCAAAAATACTTGGCGAGAGAGTCATCGGTATTTATACGATCTTTTTTGCCATTTCTTTGTTGTTTGTAAATTATCCTTTTGTTATTGCTCACGCAAAAAGCATGACCTTGAGCCGGATGATGCCGCCATCCTATGAATATATTGTCCGCCTTGCGCAAGGTAAAGCGCCATTGGAGACAAAGAAAATCCAGGAATTCCATAAGTATTACCGTAAAGTTATCGAATTTATGCCGTATTTACCCGATGGTTTCGGACTTGTCGGGTTTTGCCAGTACCAACTTAACGATATTCCGGCGGCCATCAAATCTTATAAGGAAGCGATCGAGTTAAATCCGGGATTTATTAATTTTTATTATAATATGGGGGTGATTTATTTCTCGGAGGGGCGCTTTCTCGCGGCCGCGGAATGTTTCCGTTTTGGAGCCGGAACAAAGATCGATGAGAACCTGAACTTTTTGACGAGTTCAAAACTGTATTTTCCCTTGTTTATGATTGACCAAACGGCCGAGGCAGCTTTGGTTAATCTCAAATCTCATTTGAAAGAAGAATACAAGCTTTGCTATAAGGCATTGGCCCTTTCCTATTATTATGCCAAGAAATATAAGGAGGTCATTGAGACGGCAGAAGATGCGATCGAAAGTGAGTTGGGGGATAAAGAATTTTTTTGTTATTTCGCTGGGATTTCGGCCTATCGATTGGGCAACCCTAAGATGGCGATCCGATTTTTGAACGAACGGATTGAATTTCGTCCGAATGATGTTGAGGCCATGTATTTTTTGGGTGTTTCTTATCGTGATTTAAAGGAGGAGGGAAAGGCAACCGATTATTTTGAAAAGATTGCGCTTTTACGCCAAGCCAAGAAGGTCGAGTCGAATCAAGATCAGCGACGATTTTCATTGCTTTTATATTAATCGTTTTTGTTTGGTTGCCATGAAAAAAGAACTTGCCAAAATAGTATTCACGTCATAGAATAAAGCACAATCCACCAGCCAATTATCCTTCAAGGAGGTGGTAGTTTTATGAAGGTCTGTCCGAAAGATTTGGGAACCTAAAGGGGCAACTCTTGAGAAGCAAGAGTTGCCCCTTTTTATTTTTCTTAACTAACCCAAAAGCCAATGGAGGTGCGGATGAAAAGGATGATCGATGTGCATACCGGGGAAATTATGGCGGGTTGTGGGGATGTGGTCCTGAAGTCAGATGCCAACAATGCCTGTCTTGTGATTGCGGCTTATGATGGGATGAAAAAAATCGGATGCTTGGCCCATGCGTTGTTCATCTCCGAAAAGTTTGAAAAGCGCGCTCATGCCGATGTGGTCCAAGAGGCCTCCAAAACAATTGATCGCGCGATTGAAGAAATGGTTTCCGATATGCTTCTTTTAGGGTCCAATAAAAATGATATTGAAGTCCGCCTGGTCGCTGGTGAAAATGTTCCCCATCGCCCTGAGGATGTGGACTATGAACGTAAAATTCATTCCGCGATTGATCTCATGAAGCAACGGCAACTGAAAATCAATCCTGACCAGGGAACCGACCCGGGAAGCCTCCATGTTTCTTTGGATGTATCTTCTGGGAATATTTCTTACGTTTAAAGGAAGACCTTTATATTAAGCGATGGACTGAATTAAGGGATTTTTGTCTTTTAACTATGTGTATTGTTGATTGACAAAGAAAGGAATGGTTGGCCGTGGAAGCAAAATTTAAACGCAATATCATTGTTGTCGGTCATTCCCACTCCGGGAAGACTTCTTTGGTGGAAAGTTTGCTTTTTACAAGCGGAACGACCTCCCGTAAAGGGGATGTGCTGTCGGGAACGACGGTCAGTGATTTTTATGAAGATGAGATTGAGCGCAAAATTTCGATTAATGCGTCATTCTTAAGGGCTGTTTATAACGGACATCAAATCCAAATCATCGATACGCCGGGTTATTCCGATTTTATTGGAGAAACGGTATCGTCTTTAAAGGCGACGGATGCGGCGGTTGTCGTGGTTGATGCCTTTAATGGGGTTGAGGTCGGCACAGAGGATGTCTGGGAGCGGTTAGAGTCGGCAAAGATCCCAAGGATCATTTTTATCAATAAAATTGAGAAGGAAGGGGTGAATCCGCAAAATGTCCTTTCGATGATTCAATCCCAGCTGTCACCCCAAGCGCGTATCGTGGACTTGAATTCTTCGGATTTTATTGAACGCGTTGCTGAAACCGATGACAAGCTCATTGAAAAATATTTGGACAGTGGCTCTTTGTCTCCCGACGAGGTGAAGACCGCTCTGCGGCAGGCTGTTTTGAACTCAAAAATATTTCCTGTTTTTATGGGGACCGCCTTAAGCGATCAGGGAGTCAAAGAATTATTGGATGGGATCCTGGCTTATTTCCCATCCCCGGTGGAACGTCCCGCTATTGGAGTTCAAGATTCAGCCTCCCAAGAATCCAAAACACTGACCCCGACGGAAGAGGGGCCTTTTAATGCGTTTATCTTTAAGTCAATGTTTGATTCCCATTTGGGGCAGATTTTTTTAGCGCGGGTTTTTCGTGGCCGATTGAATGCGAATTCGGATTTTATCAACATCAATAAAGGGAGCAAGGAACATATCAGCGCGATCAATATGTTAAATGGTAAAGAACAGATTGCCGTGACTCAGGCCACCTGCGGAGATATCATTGCTCTGGCTAAATTAAAAAATACTCATGTGAGCGACAGTATTACCGCGAACGGAGAGAAGATCGTTTTCGAGCCGATTACGTTTCCTGAGCCTTCGATTTCCGCCTCGATCCGGCCGAAAAGCCGCGAAGACGAAGAAAAGATTTCGCAAAGTCTTAATCGTCTTTGTGAGGAGGACCATACTTTTCGAGTTAATCGGGATACCGAGACGAAAGAATTGATTGTTTCAGGGATGGGCGACTTGCATTTAAAAGTTGTGTTGGATCGGATGAAAAGACGTTTCCATGTGGATGTTGACATGGGAACCCCCAAAGTTTCTTACCGTGAGACTTTGACGAAAAAAGGGAAGTTCCGTTATAAGTATAAGAAACAATCCGGGGGACGCGGGCAATATGGGGATGTCGAATTGGAAGTTGCTTCGCTTCCGGCAGGTGGTCCGGAATATGAATTTTTAAATAAAGTTTTTGGTGGAGCCATCCCTCGCAATTATATCCCGTCGATTGAAAAGGGGGTCAAGCAGGCCATTGCCGAAGGTGTCTTGGCCGGTTATCCCATGACGAATATTCAGGTGATCGTATGGGATGGATCCTACCACGAAGTCGACTCATCGGATATTGCGTTTCAGATTGCGGGAATGATGGCGTTTAAAGAGGCGGTGAAATTGGCTTCACCTGTCCTTTTGGAACCGATCATGGATGTGAACATCGTTGTTCCCGATGAATTTATCGGCCAGATCTCTGGAGATATTAATACTCGTCGAGGAAGGATCATGGGAAGCGAGGCAAAAGGGAGAAGCCAAGTCATTAAAGCGCAGATCCCACTTGCGGAAATGTTTAAATACGCGACAGATTTGCGATCCCTAACGGGTGGCCGTGGAAATTATTCGATGACGTATAGCCATTATGATCAAGTTCCGGCCAAGATTACCGGCCAAATCGTGGCTCAACGCCAGGCGGAAAAAGCCGCCAAGCAGAGTGAGAATTAAGGTCCCGGACTTTAACGGATCTTGTTCATTTGTGTGTCAAGGAGACGGCTGGTTACGGCATTTTTGATACTTTAAAAATGTCTCTCGGTTGATTGTTTTTCGTAGTAAGAATTGACACCATTTCGTTTGCCATTTTGATGTTCCTTTGTTATACTAAAACCGGATCAGAGAAGATTTTAAAATAATTTAGGCAAATGAGGGAGGCGGGTATGGTTGATATCTTACAATTAGGGTCTTCTTCGAAAATGGTTTTTTACATTTTGATTTCGTTTTCATTTGTGATCGGGATTATTCTCATGATTTCGCCAGAAGGATTTGACGCCCTCAATAAGAGCTTCCAGAAAGAATTTGGCATCAGAACTCGCTTGGTCCCTAAGCTTGAGGATACATTTATTGATGTGATTGACCGTGCGATGATCAAGAATCCTGTTATTGCTGGTTTGTGTATTTCTGTGACATCTTTCTTTTTATTATTGATTTATAAATAACAAGACATAGTGTTGTGAAATGTAACCTGATTGAAGGCGTAAGCCATAATTCCTGGATTACGCCTTTTTGATTTAAATTGCAGCATAAGTTTAGAAAAGGGTTTTTGGGATAGAAAAAGCTTGCTTTAATAAGAATGGGACCTCTTATCCTTCTTGTCGCGGGATGAGCGGTACAAGATTTCTTGCGCAAATTTTGGAGAGGTGGCTGAGTGGTTGTCCCCGGATATGTTTTTTATGGGGATGCCGAATCTTATCTATTGGTGAATTAGAGGAAGATTCGGCTAAGCGGCGGTCTTTTTTAACAGAATGAATCAGAAAGATTCCTCAAAAATAATTTTAATTGATTCGGAGAAGTGGCAGAGTGGTTGAATGCGGCGGTCTTGAAAACCGTTAGGGGCCTTACGGTTCCTCAGGGGTTCGAATCCTCTCTTCTCCGTTAATTTTTAAGCAAGTCTTACGTCAATTTGTAAACAGGATTTTATAACGAAAAAAATATTTGATGGACCTTCACGAAGCTTGGGAAAAAGCATTGCGTTCAACGGAAATTTTGCGTTTGAGGATACACCCGCTATCCACGTCCGCGACAACCCAGGTCCCGTATTTTTTTCTTTCTGAATCCATCGAGGATCATACCCAGACGCTTGTCCGCAAGGGGATGGTTTTGGTTGAGAAACCGTCCATTATTCTGCCGCCGAATGTCCCTCAATTGGAGGGGTTTGATTTTGGCAAGGATTCGTATGCCAATGAAGAGTCCGTCATAAATTTTTTATTGGTCCGCGGGGTCAGCATCCCTTCGATGAAATACCAAAACCAGACTTTTTCCATCGATAAATTTCAGGGAAAGCTTTCCCAGGCGATTGACTATTATTTGGATTATCTTCAGCAAAAAGAAGATGTTTCCATGGGATTGGTGGTCGGGGCACAAGACCTTTGGACATTTTCGATCCTTATTTTTGTTTGTTCACAAATCGCGAAAAATGCAAACCACGATATTAAAAAACTTTTGGACGAATATAAAAAAGGCGGTTCATAAATGAAGAGATCATTTCTGAGAAAAATATTTGGATTTTTAGCGATCATGATTTTTTCAGTTTATATGGCTCATGGCTTGGGTGAAACCCTAGCGGCTCAAGAATCGGGTGTTCAAAAATACACGTTGGACAATGGCATGGTTGTTTTGTTGAAAAATGTTCCCGGAAGCCCATCTGTGGCGATTCACCTTCTCGTCAAGACCGGATCAGCGACCGAAGGCAAGTATTTAGGCAGTGGTTTGTCCCATTTTGTCGAACATATGCTTTTTAAGGGAACTGAGAAACGGGGCGTCGGACAAATTGCCCAAGAGGTCAAGGCTTTTGGCGGGAACATTAATGCCTCGACTGGATTTGATAAAACTTTTTTTACGTTGGAATTGCCTAATGAACATTTTACCAAGGCCTTGGATGTTATTGCCGACATGATGATGAATCCAAAATTTGATCCGACAGAGCTCGAAAAAGAGAGGGACGTGATTTTTAATGAAATGCGTCTTTATGAAGATAATCCAGAAAGACGCCAGAGTGACCTTTTGTTTCAGACGGTTTATACGCGGCATCCCTACAGACATCCCGTCATTGGTTATCGGCCGCTCTTGGCCAGCATCACACGGGAACACATGTTGGATTATTATCACCACCATTATGTCCCTAATAATATGGTCTTATCAATCGCCGGTCGTATCGATTGTGATAAAGTTTTCTCCCAGGTGAAAGAGGCATTTGCCGATTTTAAACCAGAGCCGTATCTCACCCGAGATATTCTCGGGGAGCCGGCCCAATTAACCTCCCGGAGGCAAGAGATCGAATTTCCGACGGAATTAACCCGATTGTCCCTCGCTTATCCGTCAGTCAGTATGATGGATACCGATGTTTTCGCCTTGGATGTCTTGGCTATGATTTTGGGGCAAGGAAATAGCTCCCGATTATACCAAAGAATTTTTAGGGAAAAGAATCTTGTCTCATCGATTTCCGCGGAAAATTTTACGCCGATTGATCGGGGTGTTTTTGAAATTGCCTGCACCATAAAACACGAAAATCTTGAGCAAACGATTCAAGCTGTTCAAGAAGTCCTTGATGAGATCAAACAAAAAGGTGTCACAAAACAAGAATTAGATAAAGCGACAGGTGTTGAGCCGTAATATTTTGAATCGCCAGACCGCCTCTGATATGGCCTACGATGCCATGATCGGGGAGGCCTTTTTGGGGGACTATAATTTTTCCAATGCTTATGGGCAAAGGATCCAGTCTGTGAGTGAATCCGATATTAAAAAAGTCGCTCAGGAGTTTCTGGATTCGAATAAATTGAATGTTGTTATCTTAAAACCTGTTGAACCAAATCATAAGGACACAGTTGCCCCGACCCAAGAAGCCGATCGAATAGAAAAGATTGTTTTGGGTGATGGATTAAGGGTCCTGTTAAGAGAAGACCATACATTCCCGGTCGTTGCCATGGGGGCCGCATTCGAGGGAGGGGTTCGTCAGGAGCCGGCGGGTCAAAATGGCATCTCGCATTTAATGTCTCAGCTTTTAACGAAAGGGACCCGGTCTTATTCGGCTGAGAAAATCGCAGAATTAATCGAATCGCATGGCGCCAGTTTAGACGGATTTTCCGGGTTAATGAGTTTTGGTCTTAGACTTCATTTGCTCTCACAGGACCTCGATTTAGGCCTGACGCTGTTGGAAGAATGTCTTAAAAATCCGTCTTTTCAGCAAGCCGAACTTGACAAGCTCAAAAGTCAAATCAACAGTGAACTCTCTCGTCGGGACGACAGCATTTTTTATAAAACATATCTTGAATTTTTGAAAACCCTTTATCAAAAACATCCCTTTCGGTTTGATCCTTTGGGCACAAGGACAAGCCTTGAGGCCATCCGCCCTCAAGACATTCAGTCTTTCTATCAGCGTTTGATGTCGCCTTCTAATATGGTCCTTTACGTTTTCGGTGATATCGACAAAAAGACATTGATCAAGGACCTCGAAAAACGATTTGGTTTATTAAAACAAAGTCATATTGAAATCCGGCGGGAGGGGGAGCCTAATCCTTCAGCGCCGCGGGAAACAAAAATTACTATGGATAAACAGCAGGCCATGGTGATGATCGGGTTTCAAGCGCCGTCTCTTCAAGACCCGGATTACTATGGGATGTCGATTGTCCAGACGATCTTAGGCGCCCCCATGAATGGACGGCTTTTTGTTAAGGTCCGAGAAGAGTTGGGGCAATCGTATCGCCTGGGCGCCAATTATGGCGTTGGGTTAGACACAGGATTTGTCTATTTTCATGTCGCGACCTCCAGTGAACAAGTGGAACGGGTGAAAAGCATCATGATTGATGAGATTAAGTCTTTACAAAACGAAGGGACCACAGACCAGGAGTTGAACGACACCAAGACGTATCTCAAAGGGGCCTATCTTATGGGGTTAGAAACCAACGCGAGTTTAGGGGATTTTAGCTCGCTGCGTGAACTCTATGGATTAGGGTTCGATTATCATGAACACTTTCCGGAATTGATTGATCGCGTCAATAAAGACGATATTAAAAGAATCGCCCAAAAATATCTTGATCTTCAAACGCAGGTTTGCGTGATTACCCTTCCGGAGAAGGAGAATTAAAATTTATTAACCGTGATTTTTATCTCTTCCCAGACGACTTTTATGTTTACAACAGGATTAAAGGATGATAAATTAATCCTGTTTTAGTTCCGGCTTGCTGGAAAACTCCTGGCAAAAAGATTAGAAAGGATTTATGGATAAAACCAAAATTATTGAACTCGAAAATCTGCTGATTGAGAAATTGTACGGAAAACTTTCGTTGTTGTCGAGCCGCGAGGAGCGCGAAGGGGCTGTCTTATCCATATTGTCTCAACCAGGTTTCGATAGCGATAAAGAAGTCTTAGAGCGAGAATTAAAACGCCTGGCGGGCGAAGAAGAGAAAATTAATTTTGTCAATGGGTTTTTGTCCTATGGCGTCTTGGATGAACTTTTGAAGGACCCTTATGTTGAAGATATCATTATCAACGGTTTAAATTCCATTTATATCCATCATGCGCTGCAGGGGCTGGTTTCAACCGGGAAACGGTATGAAACACAAAAAGAATTAGATCTTTTTGTCAGAAAATTGCTTCTTTTCTCGGGACGCAAGGAACTCAAAAAAGTCGTTAATCTTGAATTGCCCAATTTGGAAGGCCGGGTGAATATTGTTTATTCCCCCATGGGGCCCCAAATTACGATCACAAAAACAAAGGCGGAACCTTTAAGTATCATTGATCTCGTCAAGACGGGAGCCTTCAGTTATGAGGTTGCAGCCCAGTTGTGGCTTTATGTGGAAGGACTTTCTATTCGCCCGGCGAATATTATCATTGCCGGAGGCCCGGGGACAGGCAAGACGACCCTTTTAAATGCGTTATTCAGTTTTGTCCCGGCTAATGAACGCATGGTTTTGATTGAAGACACTTTGGAATTGAACACTTATTCGGTTTTTGATGAAAGTTGTTCGCGTCTGGAGAGCGATGAGGACCTATCGTTAGAAGATTTGGTGAAAAATAGTCTCCGGATGCGCCCCGATCGGATTGTCATCGGAGAGGTCCGAGGGGCTGAAGCCAAAGATATGATTACGGCTGTCAATATTGGGAAATATTGTTTAGGAACGATTCACGCCGCCAATGCGCGGGAAGCCATTTTGCGTTTGCAAAACGAACCCATGAATGTCCCTGAAATTTTGGTGAATCTCGTCGATGTGTTTATTATTATGCGTCGATTCCATGTGAAAGACCGGGTGTATCGCGTTATCGATGAGGTGGGAGAAACCGGAGGCATGGAACAAAAGACCATTTTGCTTTCTCAAGTCTTTAAATATGATTATGAGGGACAGACAATTAAGAGTGTTTCCCCCAGTACGGTTTTTCGAGATAAACTCGCGAAAGTGGCGGGGTTAACGCCGAGAGACATCCTTAATGATTTATATATGAGGACCTTGGTTTTGACAACATTGGCGGAAAAGAACATCCATACCATTAGCGATGTGACGACGTTTTGCCGCGCCTATACGAAAAACCCCAAAGAGACTATGGCGACTTTGGGCCTCGATTTCGATAAGATTATCCGTCGAAGACAAAAGGTTTAGTTGAATTAAGAGGATTGTTCGTTTGCGCTGTCTTCCGTATTTTTGTATGGCGCAGTCTGTTAGTGAAATTATAATATCTTGCGCCTTTTTTCGTCCTTTTAGGGCTCAAAAGAGCACAGGATTGTTCATAAAAACATATAGACTCAGCGCCTCTCCTTCGCCCCTTTGGGGCTCGGAAAAGCGTATGTTTCTTTTGGATATTAAACTATTTTGCGCCTACTCCGCCATTTCTTAATATTTATAGAGGTGGGCAGAGCGGCGCAGAATTGTTTGTAAAATAGATAGACGCAGCGCCTCTCCTCGGCCTTAAGGCCTCGGAGTGACGCAGTCTGATCTATTGAGAAATAAAGGTAGACTGCGCCTGTAGCTCAATTGGATAGAGCATTTGCCTACGGAGCAAAGGGTTGGAGGTTCGAGTCCTCCCAGGCGCACGAAATCGTGCTTATCAAAATTCTTATGAATAAAATCTTCACAAGGAATCATCATGACGACCCGCAAAACTCATTCCCTTTATAAATTTTTCCAAGAACCGCAGTTTTTAAACAAGATCGTTGATACGATTGGCGATGAAGTGATGCTTATTGATAGTCAAGGCCGCATCGTTTATGTAAATGATACAACCGTTAAGGCGATTGGGTTTCCTCGTCCGATTCTTCTTAAGAAAAAGATTTATCAGCTTTTTAAACAAAAAATGACGTTTCATCAATGGAAACAACAGCATTTTGGTTGGCTGAAGGAAAGCCGCCGAGCTTTATCGGTTCAGGTCGAACGAATCACAAAAAGTAAAAAAGTTCAAACGATCGAAGTGACGGCTGTTTATCTGAAGTATAAATCCGAGGAATATCTTCTTTCTCTCGGCAGGGACATTACCGCCCGTTTAAAACTTCAAAAGGAGTTGCAGGATTCGCAGGATCGTTATCGGGTTTTAACGGAGTCTGCGGCTGACGGAATTTTTACCGCTGATTTAGAAGGCCGTATTACCTATGCGAATCAAGCCTTGCTTCAATTAACAAAAATTCCTTTGGAAAAATCTTTCGGTCAATCTTTCAAGAAATATATTACGCGTAAGACCCTGTCCAAGGCTTTGTCCTGTTTTGCGATGGCGGTCAAAGGGATCTATCGGGTTCGGGAAGAAATTGAAATTCTGGATCAAGACAAACAAGTGATTCCGGTTGAGGTGAATGTTTCCCCGTTATATAAAGATGAAAAGATCATCGGTGTCCATGCGATTGTGAGAGATATCCGTCGACGGAAAGAAATTGAGAACATGGTGCGTGAATCGGAGAGAAAATACCGGGATCTTTTTGAGGCGGCAACGGATGCTTTGATTCTGACAGACGCCAAAGGATTTATCGTCGGGGTCAATCGTGAGGCCGAGTCTCTTTTTGGGCGGCCTAAAATTGAGCTCATCGGGACGCACAAATCCCAGCTGTTTCCTGCGGTTAAGGCGGAACAATGTGAAAAAATGTTTGCGAAAACCCCCGCCAATCAGGCGATCTCCTGTGACATGGAAATTAACCGTCGGGACGGACAACATCTCATTGTTTCCGCGTCGGGGCGATGGATTCATATTGGGGAGGACGAGTTATTTCTCATCCGATTGGTTGATTTGTCGTCGAGGGTTGGGCAGGAGGAACGTTTACGGGAGTTAAGTAAAATGCAGGCGTTGGGTCTTTTTGTTTCTGGAACAGCCCAGGAAGTCATGCATCCCTTAGAAGCCATTCGGGTGTTGGTGAGGAAAATCTTAGAAAAGTATCAGGCCCGTGAATTTGAATATATTGGGTTTCGAGAATACGAGGAAATTATGAAATCGATTGAGCACATTGCCAATCGGGTTGACAATTGCTGTGAGATTACAGAAAAGCTTTTGAAATTGAACAAGAAGAGAGCTGGTCTGCAAAAAAAACGTAGTGATTTAAACCAAGTCATTAAATCGACGAGTCAAATCCTTTCACAGCAAATGAGTTTATCCAATATCCAATTGACTTTAAAATTGTCCCCGTCTCTTCCCTTAGCTGCGGTCGAGGAAGGGGAGGTGTCGGAAATCATGAGTCATATCGTTGCCAATGCTATTCAAGCGATGCCTTCAGGAGGAGATCTGCATATTAAAAGCTATTGGGGGGATGATCAAATGATTCATTTGGAGGTTAAAGATGAAGGAGTTGGGATCCCCAAGGAAGATCTGCCGCGGATTTTTGAGCCGTTTTTTACGACAAAACAGCGCGGAGTTGGAAAAAATATCGGACTTGGGCTTTCGATTGTTTATTCGATCGTCAAGGGGGCTGGTGGCGATATCTCTGTCCGAAGTAGTTTAACCCATGGAACGATTGTCTCGATTCTGCTTCCTGCCGTTGGTAAAATTACAAAAGCAAAAAAGCATAAGCTTCCTAGCCAATCATAATTCATAAATTTCCATGATCGATTTTGACCGTTTAATGATGCAAGAAGCCATCAAATTGGCCCTCATCGCCCAAGATAAAGATGAGGTCCCTATTGGGGCCGTTATTACTCATAAAAAGAAAATTATTGCCAAAGCCTATAACCAGGTTGAAATGTTGAAGGACCCGACCGCCCATGCCGAGATGATCGCGATTACCCAGGCGACCAATACATTAGGGCTCAAGTGGTTGCAGGACTGCACCTTGTATGTTACAATTGAACCCTGTTCGATGTGCGCGGGGGCGTTGGTTTTGGCGAGGATCAAAAGGCTTTGTTTTGGTGCGCAAGATCCGAAAACCGGGGCCTGCGGTTCGGTCTTTGATATTGTTCGCAGTCAACAATTGAATCATCGCGTGGACGTTGTTAAGGGAATTTTGAAAGAAGATTGCGGGTTGTTGTTGAGCGAGTTTTTTGAAAAGAAACGCAAAATTCAGGCATTGATGAGTAATTAGTATGTATTATGCTTATATTTTAATTAATTTTGATCATACAAAAACTTATACAGGATGGACCTCAGATATTCAAAGAAGATTATCCGAACATAATTCTGGGAAAAATAAGTCATCAAAAGCATATGGTCCGTATAGTTTAGTACATTTTGAAGAGTTTCAAAGCATCAAAGAAGCGATGGCTCGAGAAAAGTTTTACAAAACAACGAGCGGGCGTCGAAAAATAAAACAGATTATAGCTCAATCGAATCGAGGGTTCGCCTCGACTGTCAATTTCGCTTAGACTTGATGAGACGAATCAGATCTTTTTAAAATTATTTTGGAGGAATTGAAAGGGAGAGTCCGCCACGCCCGTCAATCCCATTTAAACGGGATTGACGGGCGTGGCGAGACTTCTCCACGAAAAATTTCTCCGAAAT